>NZ_JAJJOC010000003.1:0-99712 GCF_020907365.1 Arthrobacter sp. zg-Y750
CTCATCCGCCACCCCCCGCCCGCCCGCCCCCCTCCGGGGGGGCCCCCCTTCCTTGTGTTGCCCGGACCTAGTGCCCGGGCCGGCGCCGGAGTTCCGGCGCCGGGTGTTTCCTAGTCGCGGAAACGGGGCTTGCGGGCGCCGGTAGCGGCACTGTCCCGGAAGCCGCCTTCGCGCTTCTTGAACGGGCGGTCGCTGCCGCGGTCACCGAAGGACCGCTCGCCGTCGCGCTTCTTGAAATCCTTCTTGAAGCCGCCGCGGTCGGCACGGTCGTTGAAGCTGCCGCCTTCACGCTCGCGGGCCGGCTTGCGTCCCTTGTCCAGTTCCAGGTGGATCAGCTCGCCGCCGATCCGGGTGCGGGACAGGGCGCGCAGCTGGTCCTTGGACAGGTCTGCGGGCAGTTCCACCAGCGTGTGGTCGGCGCGGATGTCAATGCCGCCGATCTGTGCGGAGGACAGGCCGCCTTCGTTGGCGATGGCGCCGACGATGGAACCGGGAAGCACGCGCTGGCGGCGGCCGACGGCGATGCGGTACGTTGCATTGCCTTCGGTCAGCGGGCGCGTCGGGCCGCGGGAGCCGAAGCCGTCATTGCGGCCTTCGGAGCGCTCGCGCTGGCGGGCCGGGGCCACCGGGATTTCCTTCAGAAGCAGGTCGCGGCCGCCCTGGGCCATGACGGCCAGGGCTGCGGCAACGTCTTCGGCGGGAACGTCATGCTCGGCCAGGTACTTGGTCACCAAGCCGCGGAACACCGAGATGTCCTCGGAACCGAGGGTTTCGGTGATCTTTTCGGAGAACTTGGCCAGGCGCTTTTCGTTGACTACGTCAACGCTGGGCAGCTGCATGTGCTCAACCGGCTGGCGGGTGGCCTTTTCAATGGCCCGCAGCAGGTACTTCTCGCGCGGGGTCATGAACAGGATCGCGTCGCCGGTGCGGCCTGCACGGCCGGTACGGCCAATGCGGTGCACGTAGGACTCGGTGTCGTGCGGGATGTCGTAGTTGACGACGTGGCTGATGCGCTCGACGTCGAGGCCGCGGGCGGCAACATCCGTGGCAACCAGGATGTCGATCTTGCCGTCGCGCAGGGCCTCAACCGTACGCTCGCGCTGCTGCTGCGGGATGTCGCCGTTGATGGCGGCGGCGCTGTAGCCGCGGTCCTTCAGCTTGTCCGCCAGATCCTCCGTGGCAGCCTTGGTGCGGACGAACGCGATGACGCCGTCGAACTCTTCGGTTTCCAGGATGCGGGTCATGGCGTCCAGCTTGTGCGGGCCCATGACCTGCACGTAGCGCTGGCGGGTGTTGGCACCGGTGGTGGTCTTGGACTTGACCGTGACCTCGGCGGCGTTGTTCAGGTACTTCTTGGCAATCTTGCGGATGGCCGGCGGCATGGTGGCGGAGAAGAGGGCAACCTGCTTCTCGGCCGGAGTGGAGGAAAGGATCTGCTCCACATCTTCGGCGAAGCCCATGCGGAGCATTTCGTCGGCCTCGTCCAGCACCAGGTATTCCAGGTTGGACAGGTCCAGGGAACCCTTGGCGATGTGGTCGATAACGCGTCCCGGGGTACCTACGACAACCTGAGCGCCGCGGCGCAGGCCGGCCAGCTGGGGTCCGTAAGCGGATCCGCCGTAGACGGGCAGCACGGTGATGCCGTCCATGTGGACTGCGTAGGAGGTGAAGGCTTCAGCGGACTGCAGGGCCAGTTCACGGGTGGGGGCCAGGACCAGCACCTGGGTGTCCTTGGTGGCCGGGCGGCCGGCCAGCAGGGACAGGGCGGGGACGGCGAATGCGGCGGTCTTGCCGGTACCGGTCTGGGCCAGGCCCACGACGTCGCGGCCTTCAAGCAGCAGGGGGATGGTGGCTGCCTGGATGGGGGACGGCTTGACGTAGCCGACATCCTTCAGGGCTGACAGGACGCGCTCGTCCAGTCCGAAGTCACTGAACATCACTGTGTTCTCTTCGGCTTCGGGAGCGGCATTTTCAACGGTGCTGTTATCCAGCGGTGCTTCAGACAAGAGGGAATCCTCATTCAATCGGGGAACCACGCAACCAGGAGGCTGCAGGACGTAAGTCCGGCGCTGTTGCAATCCCAGGCAGGACTTTCCGTCACAGCTGTGGGCCGATTTCACTGGATTGTGTCTACGACCGGTGTGACGATTTCTTTGCCGGCGCTCCCCAAAAGATGAATCTGCCCGCAATTGAATGCGGGCCCCAACACAACGTACCTTGCGGTTTCGGTTCAAAACTCGATGATCCGCAGGAAAATAAGGGAATACCGGAGTGGGGGATGTTTTCCAGTGTACGGCATAACGGCTGCCGCTGCTTCGCAGGGGGCGGTGAGCTTGGGCACACGCTCCTGACGGAAGCTTTAGCCGCGCGGCTAGATAGCAGCCGGCACGGCCTGCACCCGATCCTTAGCTGCGGACTTCGCCGCCATGGTCCGCAGGACCTTCTGGATTTCGGGCGACAGTCTGATTTCACCTGCGATGCGGGAGGCCTCCAGCGCTTCAGCCTGCTGTTGGTCCAGGCCCCGGAAGACGTCCCGGACAGTGACGCCGTGCGCCGGCCTGGTCAGGACTTCGATCGGGTCTCCGGCGGCGATGCTGCCGCGGCGGCGGACCTGCAGGTATGTTCCCACCAGGCCTGCTTCGGTAAAGCGGTGCACCCAGTTAGGCACCTGCATGCGCTGCTGGAAATTCCGGCACGGGGTGCGGGGACAGGTTACTTCCACTTCCACGTCCGCACCGATCCGCCACCGTTCGCCAATCAGCGCGTCCGTGGCATCCAGTCCGGCGATGCGCAGGTTTTCCCCGAACAGCCCCGGCTCAATGCTGCGGCCCAGTTCCTGTTCCCAGTACTCGGCGTCGGCCTGCGAATAGGCGTAGAGGGCCTTCGACTCGCCGCCGTGGTGTTTCCTGCTGGCCTGCAGGTCCCCGGTCAGGCCCAGGGGATGGACCTTTACCGGCCCCTCCACGGCACGCTTGTCAATGGCGGTGACGCCGGTGGCGTCTTTAGTGGGCAGGAGGCCGTGCACCAGGCAAACGGCGAGCAGGGAACCGGTGGTCATGCCTGCAGTCTAGGGCTGCGGCTCCGTGGCACGCAGCAACTGCGGCGGGTCGTTGCGCCACCAGTTCCGGGACCGGCTCCCCCAGTAAGCGGCGAACCACCAGATCATCAGCCCCGCACCCCAGAACACGCCGGCACTGGAAGCCATCAGCCACGGTTCCGGCAGTTGGGAATCCAGGTTGGGGGAATCAAAGAGCTCACCGATGGTTTTGGGTGAGTACACGAAGATCACCAGCGAGCTCACCAGCAGCATCACGCCCGTGACCCGCAGCTTCCGGTGCCCCGGCCCCAGGTCCAGCAGGTTCCGGCCCAAAACCGGAATGAAAAGTGCCACCCATACCCAGTGGTGGGACCAGGACACCGGGGACATCAGCAGCATCAGCAGTGCCGTGGCCGCCAGGGCCGTGAACGTCTGCCCGCGGTTGCCGGCCATGCGGATGATGACTGCCGCGGCAGCGACGGCCAGGAGGGTGAGGATCAGCCAGGGCAGGTCCACGGGGAAGTCCGGGCCGCCGAAGTGCAGGATGGCGCCCTTGATGGAGAGGTTGTCCACATAGCCGGCGCCGCCGATCCGGGAGGTATCCGGCAGCAGCTCCAGCCAATACGTTTTGGATTCCCGGGGCAGAATGAGGAAGCCCAGGCCGAACGTTGCAAGGAAGCCGTAGGTCATGTTGCGCAGGCCCCGCCAGTCCCCACGAGCCAGGAAGTACAGGCCGAAGACCAGCGGGGTGAGCTTCAATCCGGCGGCCACGCCGGTCAGCAGCCCAGTGGGCCAGCCTTCCCGCTTGACCACGAAGTCGGCCATGATCAGCCCGAACAGAAGGATGTTGATCTGCCCGAAGGCCTGGGTTTCCCGCCAGGGACCGAGCAGCACGATGAACCCCGCCGCGAGCGTGGCAAGCGGACGCAGCCAGGGATGGCGCAGGACATCCATGGCGCCGGCCCGGTCGAAGACGTACCGGACGCCCCAGAGCGCGGTTGCCGCGGCTATGGCGATGGAGATGCCGGTAAAGATGTTCAGGCCGATGCCTTGCCCGAACGGAGCCAGCACCGCAAAAACCAGCGCCGCAAAAGGCGGATACGTAAAGAGGAGACTGCTGTCGGCGTCGTACTGCAGCGCCTTGGTGTACAGCTCGCCGCCGGCGTCCAGCACACTCTGTCCGCCGGTGAGGTAAACGCGGAAATCCAGTCCGTGGCGCGGCGAAACATCAAAAGCTGTCCATACGAGCAGCCCGGCTAGTGCCAGCGCCCCCAGGGTCGCAACGGTCCGCACGAAGGCGGATCGGTGGATCTGGCCCATTGTTCTCCTGTAAGCACTGCCGTCCGCGCTCGTGGCGCCGCATAGCGATATGGCGATATTGACTTATCCCAGTCTACCGGGCAACCCCTTCGGCCTGCCCCTGCCGGGGCAGGCGCTAGGCTGGCCGGAGAAGATTGAAGAGCGAAAGGTCCCCCATGTCTGACGCGTTGCTAGCCCTCACAAATGCCCATGTGGTACCGGTCACCGGGGATCCCTTTGACGGCACGGTGCTCGTTGAAGGCAGCCGGATCCGCGAGCTGGGCCCGGACGTCCGGGTGCCGGAGTCGGCGCAGGTGCTCGACGCCGGCGGGCAGTGGCTGCTGCCGGGGCTGGTGGACGCCCACACGCATCTGGGGGTCCACGAGGAGGGTGAAGGCTGGGCCGGCAATGACTCCAACGAAATGACGGACCCGGTGATGGCCGGCGTGCGCGCCCTCGATGCCGTTAACCCGTTCGACACCGGGTTCGACGACGCCCTGGCCGGCGGCGTGACCACCGCCAACATCAACCCCGGTTCGGGCAATCCGATCGGCGGGCAGGCCGTGGCCCTGCACACGCACGGGCGTTACCTGGAGGAAATGGTCCTGCGCGCGCCCAGCGGGTTGAAGTCCGCCCTGGGCGAGAACCCCAAGCGGATCTACAGCGAGAAGAAGCAGACCCCCTCTACGCGGCTGGGTACCGCCATGGTGATCCGGCAGGCGTTTATGGACGCGCAAAACTACATGGGCAAAGCGGACCCGGATGCCCGCGATCCGCACATGGAAGCCCTGGCCATGGTGCTCCGGAGGGAAATCCCGTGGCGGCAGCACGCGCACCGCGCCGACGATATCGGCACTGCCCTGCGGCTCGCGGACGAATTCGGCTACGACCTGGTGCTGGACCACGGAACGGAAGCGCATCTGCTGGCCGATGTCCTGGCCGAGCGCGGGGTGCCGGTGCTGATCGGTCCCCTGTTCACCACCAGGTCCAAGGTGGAGCTGCGCGGACGCAGCATGGCCAACCCGGGCAAGCTGGCCGCCGCCGGAGTGGAAATCTCCATCATCACCGACCACCCGGTGGTGCCCGTCAACTTCCTGATCTACCAGGCGGCGCTCGCGGTCAAGGAGGGGCTGGAGCGGAAGGAAGCACTGCGTTCGGTCACCATCAACCCCGCCCGGGTGCTTGGCCTGGCGGACCGGCTTGGCTCGCTGGAGCCCGGCAAGGACGCCGATCTGGTCCTCTGGAGCGGTGATCCGCTGGATGTGATGCAGCGTGCCATGCGAGTGTGGATTGGCGGCCGCGAGGTGTACCGCTACGATGCCGCAACCCGCGTACAGATTGTGGCGCCGCGCTGATGCGTCCCGGCAACACCCCTGCAGCGCCCGGCCCCCCCGGTGCATCACCCCGGACGCCCCCGCCGTCGATCATCCGCATTGCCGCCGCAGCCTGGCTGGGGGCGGCGGTCCTGCTGGCCGCGGCAGGGGTTTCCTTTGTTGTATCCGCCCGCACCCAGCACCAGGACAGCACGGCACTGACCATGCTGGGGATCCTTGTCCTGGCCCTGGCAGCGCTCAGCGCGTACAGCGTTCTCCGGCTGCGGGCAGGCAAGCGGAGCGCCCGTGAAACCCTCACCAGCATCGCTGCCATCGGCGGGTTCCCGCTGCTCTTCCGCGGCCCGGCTCTGGTGGCCGTGGGTCTGGTCCTGCTGGCCTGCGCCGGGCTGCTCTGGCTGCCCGCCAGCAACCGTTTCTTCCGGCTCCGGGACCCGAAGAAGCGCGGGCCCAAAGGCAGCCGGCCCCGCACCTGACGCCGGGCAGCGGCTAACCACCGACCGCGGCTACAGCCGCCCGAACGCCGAATCCAGGTCCGCGATGAGGTCCTCTGCGTCCTCGATGCCCACGGACAAACGCAGCAGGTTCTCCGGCACCGCCAGCTCGGTCCCCTTCACCGAGGCATGGGTCATTTCCGACGGGTAATTCATCAGGGATTCCACCCCGCCCAGCGACTCGGCCAGCAGGAACAGGCGCGTGGATTCGGCGACCGTCCGGGCGGCAGCCTCGCCGCCCTTGAAAGACACCGACACCATGCCGCCGAAGTCCTTCATCTGTGCCTTGGCCAGGTCATGGCCGGGATGTTCTTCGAGGCCCGGATACAGCACGTTTTCCACCGCCGGCTGGTCCCGGAGCCATTTCGCCACGGCCATGGCGTTGGCGGAGTGCCGGTCCATGCGCACGGCCAGGGTCTTCAGCCCGCGCGTGGTCAGCCAGGCCTCCATGGGTGCGGACACCGCTCCAACGGCAAACTGGATGAACCCGACCTTCTCCGCCATCGCGTCGTCGTTGAGGACCACCGCGCCGCCCACGGCGTCGGAATGCCCGCCGATGTACTTGGTGGTGGAGTGCACCACGACGTCGGCGCCCAGTGAGAGCGGCTGCTGCAGATAGGGGGAGGCAAAAGTGTTGTCGACAACCAGCAGCGCCCCGGCGTCGTGCGCCGCCTGGGCGGTGGCGGCAATATCGGAAATCTTCATCATCGGGTTCGACGGCGTTTCCAGCCACACGATTTTCGTGTTGCCTGCGGCGACGGCGGCCTGCACGGCAACGGCGTCGGACATGTCCACCGCCGCACTGGTGATTCCCCAGGCCCCCAGCACCTTGGTGATCAGGCGGTAGGTGCCGCCGTAGGCGTCGTTGCCCAGCACAATGTGGTCCCCGGGGGCCAGCAGCCCCCGGATCAGGGCGTCCTCGGCGGCTAGGCCGGAGCTGAAGGAAAACGCGTGCTTCCCGCCCTCCAGCGCCGCCAGCTGCTCCTGCAGCGAGTCCCGGGTGGGGTTGGTGCCGCGGCCGTACTCATAACCGTTCCGCAGCCCCCCGATGCCGTCCTGGGCGTAAGTGGTGCTCTGGTACAGCGGCGGAATGACTGCCCCCGTGGTGGGATCCGGGGCCTGCCCCGCATGGACGGCGCGGGTGCTGAAGCTGGTCATTGATTCCTCCTGTGCCGGCATGCCGGCGGGTTGGTGCGGAAAACCGCCGTCCGGCGGCGGCCGGTCAGAGGCTCAGGTACGAAAGCAGGTCGTGCCGGGTCAGCATGCCGATGGGCGCGCCGTCGGACGCCACCATCACGGCGTCGTCGTCCTGCAGTTTGGCGCGGGCCGAAGCCACTGAGTCTCCGGCGCCGACCAGGGCCGGGCGCGGACCCATGTGTTCGCTGATCCGGTCCGTGGGCTTGGCTTCACCACGGAAGAGTTTCTCCGTCAGCGAGCGCTCGTCCACGGAGCCGAGGACCTCGCCGAGCACCACCGGGGGTTCCTGCGAAAGCACCGGCAGGCAGGAGACCGCGTACTCATTGAGGATGGCAATCACGTCACGCACGGTCTCGTTCGGATGCGTGTGCACCAGGGCGGGCAGCGACCCGTCCTTCATCTCCATCACGTCCCGCACGGAGGCCTGCTCGCCGCCGTCCTGGAGGAACCCGTAGGAACGCATCCACTCATCGTTGAAGATCTTGCCCATGTAGCCCCGGCCGCTGTCCGGCAGCAGGACCACCACGACGTCGTCGGGTCCCAGGCCGCGGGCAGCCTGCAGTGCCGCGGTCACGGCCATGCCGGAGGACCCGCCCACCAGCAGGCCTTCCTCCCGGGCCAGGCGGCGGGTCATGGCGAAGGAGTCCGCGTCCGGCACGGCAACCACCTCATCGGGCACGGACCGGTCGTAGTTCGCCGGCCACATGTCCTCCCCCACCCCCTCCACAAAATAGGGGCGTCCGCTGCCGCCGGAGTAGACCGACCCTTCCGGGTCTGCGGCGATCACGCGCACCGGGCCGGAGGGCCGGTCCGCGGAGATTTCCTTGAGGTAGCGCCCGGTGCCGGTGATGGTGCCGCCGGTGCCTGCGCCGGCCACGAAATGGGTGACCCGGCCCTCGGTGTCCGCCCATATTTCCGGCCCCGTGGATTCGAAGTGGCTGGCCGGGGCGGACGGGTTGGAGAACTGGTCCGGTTTGTACGCCCCGTCGATTTCGCGCACCAGGCGGTCCGAGACGCCGTAGTAGGAGTCTGGACTGTCCGGGGCCACCGACGTCGGGGTCACCACCACTTCGGCGCCGTACGCCCGCAGCACGTCCCGCTTCTCCACACCCACCTTGTCCGGGGTGACGAAGATGCACCGGTAGCCCTTTTGCTGCGCCACCAGCGCCAGCCCGACGCCGGTGTTGCCACTGGTGGGTTCGATCACCGTTCCGCCGGGGCGCAGCTTGCCCTCCTGCTCCGCGGTGTCGATCATCTTCACCGCAATCCGGTCCTTCACGGACCCGCCCGGGTTCAGGTACTCCAGTTTCACCAGGACGGTGGCGCGGATCCCTTCGGTGACATTGTTCAGCTTCACCAGGGGCGTATTGCCGATCAGGTCCAGGACTGTGTTGGCGTACTTCATGTGACCCACGTTACTTCCAAACCTCCCGCTGTCCACCGGAGGCTACATACGGCGCCGCAAAACCCGGACAACGGTTCCCGGCCGGACGCAGGGCACGCGGCCTAGTAGCTAACACCACACCGCCGGGGCCCCGGAAGCAGCGCCGGAACGGGGGCGGTGCGTGCGACCATAGGGGCATGTCCTTCACTGCCGCTGCCGCGCCGCTGCAGTCGGTTCCCGCCGGCCCGGTGCGTTACTGGGACTCCCCCGCCCCGTACTGCCTGCATACCTCGCTGCGGATCCTGGTCCGGGGCAAGGGCGATCCCACCATCCGGCTCGCGCCCGGTTCGGCTTGGCTTGCGTTCCTCACCCCGGAGGGGCCGGCCACCCTGAACCTGCGCGAAGAACCCGCCCCCGCGCCGGGTGCACGCGTACGGGCCCAGGCCTGGGGCCCGGGCGCGGGATGGGCACTGGACTCGGTGCCCGCCCTGCTGGGCGAGCACGATGACTGGACGGAATTCGACGACGACGCCTTCTGCGCCACGCTGCCGCGCATGGTCACCGAGACCCGGCGCCGCAACCGCTCGCTGCGCCTGCCCAGCACCGGCCGCATCATGGACTCCCTGATCCCCGTGGTGCTGGAACAAAAAGTAACCGTGATCGAGGCTTACTACGCCTGGCGCTACCTGGTGAGCCGGTACGGCACCGACGCGCCCGGACCGGCACCGGCCGGAATGAAGGCCGCCCCCGCACCCGAGACCTGGCGGCGGATCCCCAGCTGGGACTGGCACAAGGCCCGGGTGGATCTATCCCGCTCCAGCACCATCCTGCGCGCCTGTTCACTGGCCTCCGGACTGGAGCGGCTGGCCGATGCCCCGCTGGGCGATGACCTGACCGCAAGGCTCTGCTCGGTTCCGGGCGTCGGAGTGTGGAGCGCGGCGGAGATTACCCAGCGCACCCACGGAGCACCGGACTCGGTCTCCGTGGGCGACTACCATCTGGCCGCCTATGTGGGTGCCGCACTGACGGGCCGCCGCACGGACGACGCCGGCATGCTGGAACTGCTCGAACCATGGCGCGGACACCGGCAGCGGGTGGTTCGGATGATCATGCTCAGCGGGTACCGCAAACCTGCCTACGGCCCGAAGCTTGCCCCCATGGACCACCGCCGGCGCTAGGAAAGTTCTGCCCGCTGCGAAGGCACCGCCTGCGCACCGGGCGCACGGCGCCGCGTCGGCTTAGGGTAGGGACATGACTGAAGCCAATGCCCCCATCAACCTCCGCGCCACCATGGTCCCCAATCCCGGTGAATACAACCGGGTGAAACTGGCGCTGGAGATCGCCATTGAGCAGGTCCGCACCGAACCGGGCTGCCTGCGCTACGAGATTGTTGAAGACTCCGAAGCGGCCATTGTGCTGGCCGAACAGTGGGCCACCCAGGAAGACCTGCAGCGCCACGCCCGCGGCGCCGCGCTGCAGGATCTGCAGGAATCCCTCAGCGCACTGCTGGCCGAGCCGCTGAAGGTGGAGCAGGTCTAGTACGGTGTGATGGCCAGCCGGTAGATCGAATCCGGCTCAGCGCCGAAACGTTTCAGGACTGCCACCACCGCTTCTTCGTGCTCCTCGTCCACAGCCGCCTGCACCCGCATCCGGTCGGCGAAATCGATCCGCCGCTTCTCGCTGCGGAAGGCTTCGGTACGGACCTTCCCGGTGTAGACGGCGGCGTCGGAGAGCTCGAGGGAGCGGGCACCGGCCATCAGCAGCGCGTCCCGCAGGCCGTCGATCCGGTCGGTGCTCACTACCGCGCTCACCAGGTGGTTGGGTACGGACTTGCGGGCGTCGACGGCGTTGCCGCCGTTCGCTGCGGCCCGTCCGGCAGTTGTGGGCCGGGTCGTGATGCCGCTGAGCGAGTACCCCGAGGCACCCTGCTGGACGCGGTCCAGGTCCTCCTGCTCCGGCCCGGGCTCGCGCAGCCCCATGGTGCGCGAAATGACCGCGGCGATGATCCAGCTGAGCACAAACGAGAACAGCACCACGCATACAATCGCCACCACCTGGTGCCACAGCAGGTTCCCGCCTCCGCCGGAAAACACGCCGTCCACGCCTGCCGGGTTTACTGAGTTGTCCCCGAAGAAACCCAGCAGGACCGAGCCGAGCACACCGCCCACAAAATGCACGGCGATCACGTCCAAGGCGTCGTCGTAACGCAGCAGGCGCTTGAGTTGAACGGCGAGCGCGCAGACCAAGCCGGCAATCAGCCCGATCAGCAGGGCCGCCCCGGTGCCGACAAACCCGGCACAGGGGGTAATGGTCGCCAGGCCGGCCACCGCGCCGGAGACGGCGCCCACCAAGGTGGAATGCCCGTCCCGCAGCCGTTCCACCACCAGCCAGGTCAGCATGGCCGCGGACCCGGCTATATGTGTGTTCATCAGGGCCTGAGCGGCAACATCATTTGCCTGCAAGCCGTCCCCGGCGTTGAAGCCGAACCAACCGAACCAGAGGATCCCGGCGCCCACCAGCATCAGGGGAAGGTTGTTGGGCGACGTTTTCAGGTTCGGCCACCCTCGCCTCCGGCCCACCACCAGCAGCACCGCGACGGCGGCAGCCCCGGCGGAAGAATGCACCACGATTCCGCCGGCCCAGTCCTGGGCACCGAGCTGGGCCAGCCAGCCCTTCGGGTGCCATAGCCACCGCGCCACCTGGGGGTAGACCAGGATCGACCATGCAGCCAGGAACACCACCCAGCCTGCAAAGCGCAGCCTGCCGGCGGTGGCACCGGTCAACAGCGCCGGCGTGATGATGGCAAACATCATCTGGTAGGCCACGAAGGCCAGCGCGGGAATGGTCACCCCCGCGGCCACCGTGTGGAACTGCGGAGTGTCGACGTCGATCAGCGCGAACGCATCAAACTCCCCCACGAGCGAATTGCCCTGGTTACTGAACGCCAGGGTGTATCCCACCAGCACCCACGTGAGACTAATGACCCCGAGGGGGATGATGTTCTGCATCATCATGGTCAGGACGTTGCGCACCGGCACCATCCCGCCGTAGAACAGCGCCAGCCCGGGGGTCATAAACAGCACCAGCCCGGCGCAGATCAGCACCCAGGCGGTATCAGCCCCGTTCACGTCCGGCTCCGGGAGGAGGTGTTATTGAGGGTTCCTCTGCAACGGCACATGACATCTCCGCTTCCAACTCGTGTACAGCCGTGGGCAAATGCGAGTGGTGGGGACCGGTTCGGCGTGGTGCCGAACCCGGGGCCTTTGGACCAAACGAGCGTACCGCCGGGCAGGGAAGCACCAGAAGGGCAGGAGACGCAAAAAGGAGCCGGCAGGCCTAATTGGCGCTGCCGGTTCCTTTCCCCGGGCTGTAAGCCCGCCTTTGCCTTCCTCGACTAGCTGTGCGAGCCCACCATGCCGTTGGGGTCGATGACGTACTTGCGGGCTGCACCGGAGTCGAACTCGCGGTAGGACTCCGGTGCCTGGTCCAGGCTGATGGGCGTGGCGTTGACCGCCTTGGCGATCTGGACCCTGTCATGGAGGATCGCCATCATCAGTTCCCGGTTGTACTTCATCACCGGACACTGCCCGGTGGTGAAGGACAGGGACTTGGCCCAGCCGGTGCCCAGGTCCAGGCTCAGGGACCCCTTCTGCGCCGCTTCGTCGATACCGCCCGGGTCACCGGTGACGTAGAGGCCTGGAATGCCCAGGGCACCGCCGGCCGCGGTGATGTCCATCAGGGCATTCAGGACGGTGGCCGGGGCTTCGGTGTCCGATCCGGAGCCGTGTCCGCGGGCTTCGAAGCCCACGGCATCCACGCCGCAGTCCACCTCCGGCACGCCGAGGATCTGCTCGATTTGGTCCTTGGGATCGCCCTGCGAAATATCCACCGTCTCGCAGCCGAAGCTGCGGGCCTGTGCCAGCCGCTCCTGGTTCAGGTCACCCACAATGACGGCCGCGGCTCCCAGCAGCTGGGCGGAGGCGGCAGCTGCCAGTCCCACCGGCCCGGCACCGGCAATGTATACGGTGGACCCAACCCCCACACCTGCGCTGACGGCACCGTGGTACCCGGTGGGGAAAATGTCCGAGAGCATGGTCAGGTCCATGATTTTCTCCATGGCCTGGTCCTTGTCCGGGAACCGCAGCAGGTTCCAGTCCGCGTAGGGAACCAGGGCGTACTCGGCCTGTCCGCCGACCCAGCCGCCCATGTCCACGTATCCATAGGCACTGCCGGGGCGCTCCGGGTTCACGTTCAGGCAGATCCCGGTCTTGCGTTCCTTGCAGTTGCGGCAGCGGCCGCAGGAAATATTGAACGGCACCGAGACCAGGTCTCCAACGTTGATGAATTCGACATCCGGTCCGGTTTCCACCACTTCGCCGGTGATCTCGTGGCCGAGAATAAGGTTGGGCGGAGCCGTGGTCCGGCCGCGGACCATGTGCTGGTCCGAGCCGCAGATGTTGGTGGTGACCACTTTCAGGATGGCCGCGTGCGGCAGTTTCCGGCCGATGTTGGCGGGATTCACCCCCGGCCCGTCTTTCAGTTCGAAGGTGGGATAGTCAATGTCCTGGACTTCCACTACCCCGGGTTCAATGTAGGCAACTCCCCGATTGGAACTCATGGCGGCCTCGCTGTCTTTCGTCGTCTCTGACTGGTTGCAGGACGTGCCTCCCCCGGGGCCTGCGCCCTTGGCAGCGAGGGTACAGCGGGCAGCACGACGGCGGTAGACAGTAGCAGTTGTGGATCTTTGCCTCAGCCTGCGGCGGGCGTTAAACGCTTAGCAGGCAGGCACCCTGACCGGGTACCTGCCTGCTGAAAACGGTGGGGACTAGCCCTGGGTGGGCTGCCCGTTGGAGCCGGCCGCTGCCTCGCGCTCCTGTGCGGCGATCTGCTCGTGCACGGCCTTCATGTCCAGGCCCTTCACGGCATCCACCAGTTCGCTGAACTGGCTCGCATTGAGTGCGCCGGGCTGGGAGAACACCAGCACCTTCTCGCGGAACGCCATAAGCGTGGGGATGGAGGTAATGCCTGCGGCGGCGGCCAGGCCCTGCTCCGCCTCGGTGTCCACCTTCGCAAAGGTAATGTCCTCGTGCTTCTGCGAAACCGAGTCGTACACGGGTGCAAACTGCTTGCACGGTCCGCACCAGTCCGCCCAGAAGTCCACGAAGACGATGTCGTTTTCCTCGATGGTTTCGGGGAAGGTTGCTTCGGTGATGTCGATAGTAGCCATACGCTCAACGCTAGCGGGGCGCTGGGACATTGTCTCTACTGTTCGCTGAACGGTGAAGGCCGTTCGGTGAAGGCCGCGGCTAGGCCCCGGGCAGTTTGCTCAGCCGCCGGATCACCGGCAGCGCTTGGGCCAGGGCGTTGCGTTCTTCCCCGCTGAGCTGCTCGAGGAGTGTTGCCATCAACGCGGTCCGGCTGCCGTTGGCTTCCCGCAGCTCCTTCGCTCCGACCGGGGTAAGGATGACCCGGACGCCGCGCGAATCGTGCGGGTCCGGGCTGCGTACCACCAGGCCCGCACCTTCAAGCCGGATGATCTGCTCCGTGGCGCTGGGCACCTTGACGCCCAGGTTCCGGGCAATTTCGCTCACCCGCAGGCCGTCACCGGCCGCCATTTTCAGGATGCTGACCTGCGTGGCGCTGAGGTTCGTCTCCGCATCCATGTTGCGGGCAATGTACAGTGCCAGCCGGAGGGACTCACGGAATTCGTCCGCAAGATCGTCCAGGGCGGGATCGGTCGTCATAGTTAGGTAGCCTAATATCTTGGGGAGCCGGATGCAAGGCCCGCCCCGTGGCACTGAGCATACAACGCGCACCCACAGAAAAACCCGCCCCCACCGTGACGGTGAGGACGGGTTAGTCGGTGGCAGATGAGGGATTCGAACCCCCGTAGGCGTTGCCAGCTGATTTACAGTCAGCCCCCTTTGGCCGCTCGGGTAATCTGCCGAACGTCTTCAAGTGAAGACTTTGTCCGCAGTATCTGCGGGCAAGACAACTTTACCGAAGATTCTCCGAAGTTACGAATCGGGCCAAAAATGCCGCTGAAACAGGGCCCTGCGGCGGTTCCCGCCCCTCGGCTCACGGCTACAGTCCGCGCAGGATCCTGGCCTCGAGCTGTGCATAGAATCCGTCCGCCTGTGTCTGGGTCACCGACCCCCACTGCACTGCGTTGAGCAGGTCCGCACGGATGCCGGCCAAACGCTCCTGCGTTCCCTGCGCGTGTGCGGTCCGGGGGTTGCCGGCGTCGGGGGTGGTGACGGGACTACTCTCCGCGGCCCGCGCGGGCGGGGCACCCGCCGTGCCGAGACCGGCAGCAGAAGCGGCCGCGAGGAAAGAGCCGGCCGCGGCGGTGCGGATCCGGACGGAGGCGGGACGGCGGAGGAACTGGCCGGAATAGGCCGTCGGTTTCTTTTCCACCCCCTCACCGTTCCGCACTTCAATGGGACAACACCGGGGATTGGCTGGATGATCGCTGGGAACCGAGCGCCCGAACCGCGGCGACCTACTACGCTAAGACACAGGAAAAGAGTCACCGACCCAAGGAGTTCCCATGGCAAGCGAGTCTACGTTCGACGTCGTCAGCAAGATCGATAAGCAGGAAGTGGCCAACGCGCTGAACCAGGCGCAGAAGGAAATTGTCCAGCGCTACGACTTCAAGGGCGTCGGCGCCGAGGTGGACTTCAGCGGCGAGAAGATCCTGATGAAGGCCAACTCCGAGGACCGCGTGAAGGCTGTCCTGGACGTGCTGCAGTCCAAACTGGTCAAGCGCGGCATTTCGCTGAAGTCCCTGGACGCCGGAGAGCCCTTCGCCTCCGGCAAGGAGTACCGGATCGAGGCCTCCATGAAGGAAGGCATCGCCCAGGACCAGGCGAAGAAGATCAACAAGCTGATCCGCGACGAGGGCCCCAAGGGCGTCAAGTCGCAGATCCAGGGCGACGAGCTGCGCGTCAGCTCCAAGTCCCGCGATGACCTCCAGGCCACCATGGCACTGCTCAAGGGCGCGGACCTCGACGTGGACCTGCAGTTCATCAACTTCCGCTAAAGCTCCAGGCAGTCCCGGATCCGGCCGGCACAGCGACGGCGCCTCCCCCTCTGCGGGGACGGCGCCGTCTGCGTTCCAGGGCTCCTGTGTTCCAGAACTCCTGTGCCCCAGAGCCTTACGCCCGTGTTCCAGAGCCTTACGCCCGTGTTCTAGAGCCTTACGTCTTCGGCGGCAGGACCGTCGTCGCCGTAGTCCTCCACAGATTCCCCGCCCACGGGCTCACCCATCCAGGTCAGCAGCTGCCACGGGCCCACGCCGCCGACGGCGGGCTCCGGCGCTTCCAGCACGGCGATGCCGGTGTTGCTCAGGGCGTTGCGGACAATGAAGTCCGGTCCCACGTTCTGCGCCCGGGCGGTGACCCACGTCCGGATCATCGCGCCGTGGCTGAAGATTACCGGCGCCCGCAGCCCGGCGGCGGCCAGTTCGCCGACGACGCCGTCAAAACGCGCCAAGGTGCCCGCGCCGTCCGGCCCGCCGGGCATCCGGGCCTCCGTCTCCCCGTTGACCCAGCGGTACACGGTTTTGAGGTAGGCGATGATCGAATCCCGGTCATTGCGCATCTCGAGGTCGCCGGCGGAAATTTCCCGCAGCCCGTCCCTGATCTCCACCGGCAGCCCCAGCGCGGCAGCCAGCGGCGCAGCGGTGAGCTGGGTGCGCACCAGGTTGGACGCGAAGACCCCGTCGATGGGCTCGTGCCCGAGCGCTTCCGGGAGCGCCGCGGCCTGCTCGAGCCCCAGCTCGGTGAGTCCGGGACCGGGGACGGCAGTGTCCAGGTAATGCTCCACATTGGACGGGGTCTGGCCGTGGCGGATCAGTATCAGGCGCATGCTCGAAGCCTACTTCGTCACTGGGTTGGGCTGGGCCGGGAGCCGGCAGGTTCAGGAACCGGCAGGCCGGGACCGGTCAGGAGCCCAGCGCGCGGCCGGCCATCCGTTCCAGGCGCTCAATCCGCTGATCCATCGGCGGATGCGTGGCCAGGAGGCCGCGGACGCCGGCGCGGAACGGGTTGGCAATCATCAGGTGGGCGGTGTTGGCCAGCTTCTGGTCATTGGCCGGCAACGGGGCGCGCTGGGTTCCGCTCTCCAGTTTGCGCAGGGCCGAGGCGAGCGCCAGCGGATCGTCCGTGAGCTTGGCACCGTCTTCGTCGGCGTCGTACTCCCTGGTCCGGCCGATGGCCATCTGGATCAGGGACGCGGCAAACGGGGCCAGAATGGCCATGGCGATGGCTGCCAGCGGGTTCGAGTTGCGGCGGTCGCCGCCGCCGAAGAAGAGCAGGAACTGGCCCAGCGAGGTGATGACGCCGGCAATCGCGGCGGCGACCGAGGAGGTGAGGATGTCGCGGTTGTAGACGTGCATCAACTCGTGGCCGAGCACACCGCGCAGTTCACGCTCGTTCAGCAGGGCCAGGATGCCCTGGGTGCAGCACACCGCGGCGTGCTGCGGGTTGCGCCCGGTGGCAAAGGCGTTGGGCGCCATGGTCGGGGAAACATACAACCGCGGCATGGGCTGGCCGGCCTTCGAGGAGAGCTCCCGGACAATCCGGTACATTTCCGGCGCCTGTGCCTCGGTCACCGGCACGGCGCGCATGGCCCGGATGGCGAGCTTGTCGCTGTTCCAATAGCTGTAGGCGGTGGTGGCCAGGCCGATGGCCAGGAAGATCCAGATGTACGCGGGGCTTCCCGTACCCGAGGACAGGATCGCCCCGATTCCCAGCAGCACGGCAAACAGCACACCGAACAGTGCGGCAGTCTTGAGGCCGTTGAAATGGTGATGCACGGGTACACAGTCCTTTCAACGCAGGCCGCTGCCGGCCTGCAGCTTCTACGGTAGGTCCGTTTAGTTCAACGCAGAACCATCCCGGACTGTTCCGCGCCGTTCTGCGTAGAACACGCCCCGGGCACCTGGGCGGGAGGAGCCGGCTCAGGGCTCGGGATGCAGGGCGTCGTAGCGGGCAAACCGCGGCTGGGTACGGGCCAGCACCCCCACCAGCGCCAGGCAGATCAATCCGCCGAGCACCGCGGCCCAGCCCTCCCCCAGGAAGGAAGCATCCACGCCGGCCACCAGGTCCCCCAGCCGGGGACCGCCGGCCACCACCACCACGAACACACCCTGCAGCCGTCCGCGCATCGCGTCGGGGGTGGCGGCCTGCAGGATGGTGGAGCGGAAGACGCTGCTGATCGAATCCGCTATCCCGGCGCACGCCATGGCAGCGGCCGCCGGGATCAGCCAGCGGGACGGGACCGCGCCGTCGTTGTGTCCGGCCAGGACCACCACGGCGCCGAAGGCCGATACGGACAGTGCCCACGCCGCCACGGACCACAGCACCGCCAGCCCCTGCCTGCGGACCAGCCCCAGCGGACCGGAGAACAAACCGGCCAGGAAGGCACCCACTGCCGTCGCGGCCAGCAGCACGCCCACCGTCGTCGCGCCGCCGCCGAGCGCCAGCGCCCCGATGGCCGGCAGCAGGGCCCGCGGCTGCGAGAAGACCATGGCGCACAGGTCCACCACAAACGTCATCCGGATGTTGGGGCGGGTGCCCAGGAACCTGAATCCCTCCAGCACCGATTTCAGCCCGGCTTTTTGCACCTCGCCTACCGGCGGCATGGGCGGCAGCCGGTACAGCGCCCACATGGCGGCAGTGAAGGTGACCACGTCAATGGTGTAGGTCCAGCCGTAGCCGACCCTGGCCACCAGCACACCGGCCAGCAGCGGACCGGCGGTCATGGCCAGGCCGAAGGTAATCATGCTCAGCGCATTGGCGGCCGGCAGCAGCTCGGGGCGGACCAGCCGGGGAATGATGGCGCTGCGGGCAGGCTGGTTCAGTCCGCCGGCGCCGGCATTGACGGCCACCAGGAAGTACAGCAGCCAGACGTTGCCCACTCCGGCCCAGGCCTGCGCGGCAATGCCGATGGTGCTGCCCCAGAGCAGCAGGGAGGAAACCAGTGCGACTTTCCGGCGGTCGTACGCGTCCACCACCGACCCGCCGTACAGCCCGGCCAGGACCAGCGGAACCAGGCCCACCAATCCGAGCAGGCCTACGTAGAAACTGGATTCCGTCAGTGCGTAGACTTCCAGGCTCACCGCCACGAGGGTGAGCTGGGTGCCGACGGCGGACAGCGCCGTTCCGGTCCAGAGGCGGCGGTATTCCGGGCTTTCACGCAAGGGGGTGAGGTCGGCGAGGAGTCTTGGCACCCCAGCAGTCTAGGGGCGCACCGGACAGATCCCGGCCATCACCCGCCCACATGAATAGCAAGCATGCTTAGGATGGAGGGCAGTCCACCGTTTCCACCCCAAGGAGGAACCGCAGTGTTTACCCGCAGCGTCGCCGACGGCATCCACCGCATTGAACACGCCTACGTCAACGTGTACCTGGTCGAGGACGACGACGGGGTGGCGGTGATCGACGCGGGACTGCCCGGAATGTGGCCCCACCTCACCGGAGCCCTGGACGAGCTGGGCTACGGCCCCGGAGACATCCGCGCCCTGGTGCTCACGCATGCCCACTTCGACCATGTGGGCACGGCGGCCCGGCTCCGGCAGGAGTACCGCACCCCCATCCTGGTCCATGATGCCGACCGCTACATTGCCGCCCACCCCTACGGCTACGAGCACGAGAACAACCGGTTCATGTACCCGGTGCGCCATCCCAAGGCCGTTCCGGTGCTGGGCGCCATGACGCTTGCCGGAGCCCTGAACGTGCGCGGCGTTACCGATGTGCACAGCCTCACCCGGGACTCCGGCGACGCCCTGCCCGGCAAGCCCCGGATCATCTACACCCCGGGCCATACCGCCGGGCACGTGGCCCTGCACTATCCGGACCGCGGAACGCTCATCAGCGGCGATTCCCTGGTGACCCTGGACCCCTACACCGGCGCGCGCGGCCCGCAGATCGTCTCCGGAGCCGCGACGGCGGACAGCGCCCAGGCCCTGGCTTCCCTGTCCATGCTGGCCGACACCGACGCTCCCCTGCTGCTGACCGGGCACGGGGAACCGTGGCGGGACGGATCGGCGGCAGCCGTGGAGCAGGCACTGGCCCGCGGGGCGTCCTGACTCCGTCCGGTTCCAGGTCCCGGGTTCAGCCCGGTTCCGGGTTCAGCCCGGTTCCGGCACTACAGCAGGGCACGACGGCGCCGGGCTAGCTTCCGGCGTCGTCCAGCTCCTGCTCGAGTACCTCAAGGAGCCGAGAGTCCCCGATGGGCCGAAAATGCCCCATGGTTTCCAGCTGGATGTTGCGTGCTCCGGCGAGGTGGCTGCCGGCCGGAATGTGCGGGTCGAAGCCGCTGTAGACCGAGGTGATCCTGCGGTTCACTTCCTGGTTGCGCAGCAGCTCCTGCAGGAACGGGTCCCGCGGGGAAAAGGCGCGGATGCTCGCCAGCGGAAACAGCCGGGCGTAAACGGATCCGGAGAACGGGGTGTTCACGGCGATCATCCGTTCCACCCTGCGGGCACCTTCGGGCAAGGTCATCAGGTGCTTGCCGATCAGCCCGCCCTTGCTGTGCGCCACCACCAGCACGCCGTGCAGGTCCTGTTCCACCAGGTAGCGCTCCACCAGCACAGCGGCGTCTTTGATGACACCGCGGTTGTAGCCCAGCGGGGCCACGGTGTGCACCGGATGCCCGCGCTCGAACAGATAGTCGGCCAAGGGGCGCAGGAACTGCCAGTTTTCGTAGACGCCCGGAATCAGCACCACCGGCACCTGCTGCGGTCCCCGGGGGTGCAGGTAGGCGGACGGGTCGCGGCGCAGGAAAAAGTTCCGGACCTGCCAGTAGGCCACGTAGGCGTAGTCCGAGGCCCAGCCTCCGGCTTCCCTGGCCCGGCGGAAGATCCGCCCCCGGCGCCGGGGGCGGACCCCGGCGCCGGGAGCTGCCCCTTCCAGCGTGGGCTCTGCACTGCCTTTTTCCCGCGGTTCCTGCGTCACCGGGAGGGAACCGCCGAGTGCAGCAGGGCGGCGGTCTCAACCGGACGGTTGTACATCATCACGTGCGGCTGGCCGGGCACTTCCGCCGTGCGGGTGCCGGGCCGGGCTGCGGCCAGCCGGGCCAGCCAGTCAGCGCGGACCACCGGATCCTTGCCTCCGCGCACCAGCAGCACCGGCGGCTGAACGCCCCGAATCCGTTCCTCCATCCGGTGCCGGATCATCACGGGCAGCGTCTTGAGGTACCAGCGCGGCCCCGCCCGGAACAGGTAGTCGGTGACCAGGATGGCATTGACCACCGGGGGTTCGCCCAGGCAGTCCTGCAGCAGCCGCAGCGCCTGCAGCGGCGCGGAACGTTCGGCGTCGTTGATGGTCGGACCCAGGAGCACCACCGATGACACGGCGTCGGGAGCGGCGAGCGCCATTTCGACCACCACCTGGCAGCCCATGGAGTGGCCCACCCACTGCGCGCCGCGGATACCGGCGGCCTCCAGCGCCTGAACGGCAATCCGCCCGAAATCCTCCATCTGCAGCTGCCGTTCCGGCTTGGGCGCTGTACCGAAGCCGGGCAGTTCCAGCGTGTGGACCGTGGCCGTGCGTGCCAGCTCCCAGATCAGCGGGCCGAAGTACCGTTCGGAGGCACCGATCCCGTGTACCAGCACCACCTCTGAACCGGAGCCGGGCCACGCCGGCGTCCCGGCGTCGTCGTACCGGCGGTACGTGCGCAGGTCCACCCGCGCATCGCCCACCGCCACACGCTGGAATTGTGTTCGTGCATCTGCTGCAGGCACGCTGCCCCGCTTCCCTGTGATGTTCCTGAAGGTGCTGTTCCCTAGGGTGGTGTTCCCAGGGTGGTGTTCCCTCTGCCTAGGCCCAGCGTACCGGGGCCGGCACAAGTAAGGCGGGACTTATTATGAGTAACTCAGAATAAGTGTGTACGATGAGTGCCATGACCGGGACAGCAGCAGCAGCAGAGGAGACCACCGCCAAGTGGTCCGCTGAGCTGCGCGCACACGGCCGCCGGGTCACCAAACAGCGCCTGGCCGTGCTCCGGGCTGTTGACTCCGCACCGCACACGGCAGCGGACGACGTCGCCGCAGCCGTCCGCGCGGAACTTCCGGACATCACGGTGCAGTCGGTATACGTGGTCCTCGCGGACCTGGCCGAGACGGGACTGGTCCGGAAAATCGAACCGCCCAACTCACCCGCCCGGTACGAAACCCGGGTGAACGACAACCACCACCACGCGGTATGCACCGGCTGCGGACGCATCGAGGACGTGGACTGCGCCGTTGGCCACGCCCCCTGCCTCACCCCCGGGAATACCCACGGCATGACCATCCAGATTGCCGATGTGCTCTACCGTGGGCTGTGCACGGACTGCGCCGCCGCAGCGTCCTAGCCCGCACCCCCAACTTCCTCCCTTTTTTGCCAGCACCAGAGAAAGAACCAGCATGTCCAACTTCACCACCACGCAGACCGGCACCCCGGTTGCCAGCGACGCACACTCGCTGAGCACCGGTGCCGACGGCGCCATTGCCCTCCACGACCGTTACCTGGTCGAGAAGCTGGCCCAGTTCAACCGGGAGCGGATCCCGGAGCGCATCGTGCACGCCAAGGGCGGCGGCGCATTCGGTGAATTCGTAGTTACCGAGGATGTCTCCAAGTACACCCGCGCGGCTGTCTTCGCCCCCGGCGCCGTCACCGAAACCGTCCAGCGGTTCTCCTCGGTGGCCGGCGAAATGGGCTCCCCCGACACCTGGCGCGACGTCCGCGGCTTCGCCATGCGTTTCTACACCACCGAGGGCAACTACGACATCGTCGGCAATAACACCCCGGTGTTCTTCATCCGCGACGGCATCAAGTTCCCGGACTTCATCCACTCGCAGAAGCGCCTGCCGGGCTCCGGCCTGCGCGATGCGGACATGCAGTGGGACTTCTGGACCAACTCCCCCGAGTCGGCCCACCAGGTCACCTACCTCATGGGCGACCGCGGCATCCCGCGCTCCTGGCGTGAAATGCCCGGCTTCGGCTCGCACACCTACCAGTGGATCAACGCTGCGGGCGAGCGTTTCTGGGTGAAGTACCACTTCACGTCCAACCAGGGCAACCACGAGATCACCGGCGCCGAAGCCGAGCGCATTGCCGGCGCCGACGCCGACTACTACCGCCGCGACCTGTACGAGAACATTGCCGAGGGCAACTTCCCGTCCTGGGACCTGCACGTTCAGGTCATGCCGTACGAAGACGCCAAGACCTACCGGTTCAACCCGTTCGACCTGACCAAGGTCTGGCCGCACGCGGACTACCCGCTGATCAAGGTGGGCACCCACACCCTGAACCGCAACCCGGAGAACTTCTTCGCGCAGATCGAGCAGGTTGCCCTGTCCCCCGCGAACCTGGTTCCCGGCATCGACGCCAGCCCGGACAAGATGCTGATGGCCCGCATCTTCTCCTACCCGGATGCCCAGCGCTACCGCGTAGGTGCCAACTACAACCAGCTGCCGGTGAACGCACCCAAGGCTCCGGTGAACAACTACTCACAGGACGGCGCCATGCGCTTCTCCTACAACAGCCCGGAAACCCCGGTCTACGCACCGAACACGCTCGGCGGCCCGGTGGCCGACGCAGCGCTGGCCGGCGCGGGCAGCTGGGAGAACGACGGCGCCCTGGTGCGTTCCGCGCAGACCCTGCACTCCGAGGACAGCGACTTTGTCCAGGCCGGTACCCTGTACCGCGAGGTCTACGACGACGCCGCCAAGGAACGCTTCCTGGAAACCATCACCGGTGCCATCTCCGGTGTGCAGCGCCCGCACATCCGCGAAGCAGCGATCCAGTACTGGACCAACGTTGACGCGACGCTTGGCGGGAAGCTGCGCCTGTCCCTGGCCCAGGGCGAAACCACGGCCAACGAAAAGGCCGAGTTTGTGGGCGTCGCGGAGTAACTGCTCCCTTCAGAAGCTGACGCCGGTTTCCGGCAGATCCGCGTAGACAGCAGCGGCCGGTCCCCTCGGGGGCCGGCCGCTTTTGCGTGTGCTGCTGCCTGCCGGGCTTCTAACCCGGCAGGGTTCTGGCCCGCCGGGTTCTTACCGGCTGGGTTCTTACCGGCTGGGCCAGTACCAGATGATCAGCAGCGTCACCAGGAAACCGGTGAGGAAGTTCAGTTTCAGGAACCGCTTCCACCCGGCGTTGGCGGCGGCGGAGCCGGCATCGGTAATCCCCATGAACGGCAGCAGGTTGAGGATGTAGGGCACGGCCAGGAGCCCGCCCAGCAGGGCCGGCCATGGGGTCATCAGCATCAGCAGGCCCGCAGCCAAATACGCGGCTGCGGCAAGCCGCACCACGGGCCGGGCGCCGAGCACGGTGGCGATGGACCCGATGCCGCCCTCCCGGTCCGGCACCACGTCCTGCACGGCTCCGAAGGCCTGGCTGGCCATTCCCCAGAGGAAGAAGGCGCCCAGCACGGCGCACAGGCCGGGGGTGAACACAGCCCCGGCAAGCACCAGTCCGTACAGGGCCGGGCTGACGAAGTGGGTGCTGGAGGTCATGGAGTCCAGGAACGGGCGCTCCTTGAACCGGAGGCCGGGAGCGCTGTAGGCAATGACGGCGAACACGCTGATGGCCAGCACCAGCCAGGACAGCGGGCTGCCCAGCAGCACCAGGGCGGCGAGGAAGGGCACGTTGGTGGCCAGTGCCGCCCAGAGGGTGACGCGGTGGAAACTGCGGTCCAGGACCGCGCCCTCCACACCGCCCTTGCGTGGATTGTGCAGGTCCGACTCATAGTCGAAAACGTCGTTAATGCCGTACATCGCCAGGTTGTAGGGCACCAGGAAATACAGGGTTCCAATCACCCATGCAGCGTCAATGCGTCCCGTGGTCAACAGGTACGCGGCAGCAAACGGGTAGGCGGTGTTGACCCAGGACAGCGGCCGGGAGGACACCAGCAGCATCCGCAGGGTGCTGCCGGCCGTTCGGGTGGAGCCGGTGCTCACGGATTCTCCTTAGGGGCAGGATGTGCGGTGTCCGGCGTTGATACAGTGCCCGGCGTTGATACAGTGCCCGGCGTTGATGCAGTGTCCGGCGTTGATGCAGTGCCCGGCCTTGGTGCGCCCGGTTCGGGGGCCCGGCCCGGCAAAAGGATCCACAGGGCGGGCAGCAATAGGACGGCCGCCAGCGGGTAGGCGAAGTCCTCGAGCGGAGCGGCACCCGCGAACGCGCCGGAAATGCGGTCATTGTTGTACCAAAACAGGCCCACGCGGATCATCATGTTGTCGAAGACCGCCGTCAGGGCCAGCAGGACGGCGGCCGTAACGGCCGCTGCCGCGGCGTAGAAGCGCGGCCGGCGGCGCCTGGCCAGCAGTGCTGCGGCGCATACTCCGGCGGCCGGCAGCAGGAAAAACGCGTTAAGGGTCCAGTACGTCATGGCTGCGGCCGCTCCGTCGGTTTACGCACCGGCTTGCGCCCTGGTTGCCCTGGTTGCCCGGGGTGCCCCGGTTGCCCGGGCGCGCGGCCCTGCATCCGTACGGCCGCCCGGTTCGCGCCCCGTTCCGCAGCGAGTCCGGCGGCCAGCCGGACCAGGCCGAAAACCACCATGGTCAGATAGCAGAGGAAGGCCAGGAAGAAGATCTCCTCCACGGGAAGGTGCGGGGCCAGGGCGAGGCCGAGCATAAACGGGGTCTCTCCGCGGTAGAAGATATCCGCGCCGATGCCGGCCAGGTCCCAAGCGGTAAAGAACAAGACCCCGAGGACCAGAACAATCCCGGCGCGGCGGGCATCGGCGAAAAAGAACAGCCGGAACCGGTGGTCCAGCAGGGCCATGCACCCCAGGGACAGCAGCAGGAAAAGCAGGTACAGCACTCCCATCAGGCGTCCTCCGCCCCAGATAGATCCAGTCCTGATGTTTCCAGTCCAGATGTTTCCAGTCCGGGGGAAGCATGTCCGGGGCCCGCAGCCGGCGCAGCAGCAGCAGCAGCAGACCACGGTGCCGGCTCGGGCAGCGCCTCGGTGCCCGTCTCCCCGCGCAGCCGCTTGAGCACCAGTTCGGCGCTGATCAGGCACATCGGCAGGCCGATGCCGGGCAGCGTGGACCCGCCGGCGTACAGCAGCCCGTCCACCTTCCGGCTGGCGTTGGTGCCGCGGAAAAAGGCACTTTGCTTAAGGATGTGCGCCGGACCCAGCATCGTGCCGCGCCACGAGTTTAGATCCGTCACGAAATCCTGCGGCCCCACCGTGCGGCGGATGATGATCCGCTCGGCCAGGTCGGGAATGCCGGCCCAGGCCGAAAGCTGGGCAATTACGGCGTCGGCCATTTTTTCGATCCGGGGGTCCCCCGCGCCGTCAATGCCGCCGGCGCCAAGTGACGGGTCGGACGGTACGGGTACCAGGACGAACAGGTTCTCGTGGCCGTCAGGGGCCGCATCCGGGTCCGTGGCGCTGGGCCGGCATACATACAGGGAGGCCGGATCCGGCACGGACGTTTCCTTGCCGAAGATCTTCCCGAAGTTCGCTTCCCAGTCCTTGGTGAACAGCAGGGTGTGGTGTTCCAGCTGCGGGAGCTTGCCCTGCACGCCCAGGTGCAGCAGCAGCCCGCCGGGACCGGGAACGCGGCGCTGCCAGTACCTCTCCGGGTAGGTCTGTAGTTCGGCCGGCAGCAGGGCGGTTTCGGTGTGGTGCAGATCCGCGGCCGAGACCACCAGGTCCGCGTCCAGGGACGCTTCGGCTCCCCCGGCGTCCCGGTAGCGGACACCGGCAACGCGTGGTTTGCGCCGGCCGGCGGCGGTGGTGCGGATACCGGTGACCTCTGCTCCGGTGAGGATCCGAACGCCCTCGGCGCGGGCCAGGTCGCCGATCACGGATACCATCCGGGCGAAGCCGCCCATGGGGTACAGCACCCCGTCAGCAAGGTCCAGCCGGCTCATCAGGTGGTACATGCTGGGCGTGGTGAACGGCGAGGAACCCAGGAACACAGCCGGGTAGCCCAGGATTTGCCGAATCCGCGGATCGGTGAAGCGTTTGGCCACGAAGGTGCTCAGCGGTTCGAGCAGCAGCCGGGCCAGCCGGGGTCCCCGGCGCAGCACGTCGGCGCGCAGCAGCGGGGCGAACGAGGCGAACGTGGAGTAGAGGAACCGCTTTTTCGCCATCGCGTAGACCTCTTCGGCGGACTCGAGGTACTCCACCAGGCGCGGTCCGGCGCCGGGTTCAAGGGATTCAAAGAGCGCAATGTTGGCCTCCCGGGTGGCAGCAATATCCACCGGTTCGGGCTCATCCTCGAACAGCACCCGGTAGCCGGGATCCAGCCGGACCAGGTCCAGCTGCGCTGCGGCGGAGGTCCCAAGCATCCGGAAGAAGTGGTCAAAGACTTCCGGCATCAGGTACCAGGACGGACCGGTGTCGAAGCGGAAGCCGCCGGTTTCCCAGCTGCCGGCACGGCCGCCGGTTTCGGGCTGCTTTTCCAGCACGGTCACCGAGAGGCCTTCGCGTGCCAGCAGCGCGGCAGTGGCCAGACCCGTGATGCCGCCGCCTATTACGACGGCGGTGCGCGGACTCGTGCTCATGGTTGCCTTCCGTTCGGGGCGGTTGGGGATACCGGCCGGGCGGCCACTTTGCGGGTCAGCAGCGCCCGGGCCGCTATCCGGGCCTTGACCGGATTGGGCACCCGGATGCGGGTGCTGCGCAGCTGCTCGGCCGGGGTGTCCCGGAGCCGGCGGGCGAGCTCGCTGAACAGGTCCTGGGCCAAAGCGACGGCGGCACGGCAGCCCGGCGGCAGCTGCGCCACCGCCGCGCCGGACACGATCAGGTCGGCGTCGATCCCGTCCAGGATCCGGTTCTTGTCCGCTTCGGTGAACGCCGCAACGGTAACGCCGGGGAAATAGCTGCGGCCCAGGGCCTCGAAGTCCTGCGCCAGGTCCCGGAGGAAGTTGACCTTCTGGAATGCCGCGCCCAGCCGCTGGGCGCCTTCCCGCAGCCGTTTGGCCTGGTCCTCGGGCAGGGAGATCCCGTACAGGAAGCACTGCAGGCACATCAGTCCTATGACTTCGGCCGAGCCGTAGACGTAGTCATTGAAGCTGGCCGCGGTGTGCTCTGCCTGGTCCAGGTCCGCCCGCATGGAGGCAAAGAAGGGGCGCGTGAGGTCCGTGCCGATGCCGGTCCCGCGGGCGGTTAGCGCGAAGGCGTGGACCACCAGGTTGGTGCTGTAACCGGTCCGGAGCGCACGTTCGGTGTCCGCTTCGAGTTCATCGAGCAGCACCCCGATCTCTGCGCGCGGAATGTGGGCCGCCGCAGCCACGCCGTCGACGATTTCATCGGCCAGCCGCACCAGCGCGTAGATGGTTTCGATTTGCATCCGGGTACGCGCGGACAGCAGCCGGGAAGCCAGCCCGAAGGATGTTGAATAGTTCCGGATCAGGACGGCCGAGGTCTGCCGGGACACAGTGTTGTAGAGGGCCAGCCCCTGTTCTGCTGCCACGTCCTAGCGTCCCCGGTTCACGGCGTCGTCAACGACGGCGGACAACGCGGCGCGCAGTCCAGGCGTCACGGCCGGGCAGTCCAGGTGCTGCCGTGCCCGGTCTGCGTATTCCTGCATCAACTCGCGGGCGTGGTCCCGGGCGCCGGAGGATACGAGCAGTTCGCGGGCACGGGCGGCATCGCGGACGGTGAGGTCGGGGTTGCCGATCAGCCCGGACAGTTCGGCCCATTCCGGCTTATCCGCCACATAGGAGACCAGCACGGTGCGCTTACCCTCGCGCAGGTCGGAGAAACTGGATTTGCCGGTGGCGCTTTCGGCGCCGAACACGCCCAGCAGGTCATCCACGACTTGGTAGGCGATACCGATGTCCTGTCCGTACAGGCCCAGAGTGGACACAACGTCGTCGGACGCCCCGGCAAGCACGGCGCCGGCCTGCAGCGGCGCCTCGAAGGAGTACACGGCGGTCTTCAGGCGTTCCATGTGCAGGATTTCGGAAATGGGCGGGGCACCGGGGTGGAAGGAAAAGTCGACGTCGATCAGCTCGCCTCCGGCGGAGGCAAAGACGGCGTCATCGAGGATTTCCGCCAATCGGAGCCGCAGGTCCGTGTCCACTCCGGCACTGTCCAGCAGCCGGAACGCACCGGTCAGGGCCAGGTCTCCGGCAATAACCCCGGCGGACAGGCCGCGGTGCCGTGCAGCGCCCTCCCCCGCGCCCGCTGATGCAGCCAGGTCCCGGTACACACCGGAAACATTGGAGTGGCCCCGGCGGGAGAAATCCAGGTCAATGACGTCATCGTGCACAATCAACGCCGTATGCAGCAGCTCGAAAGCGGCACCTACGTGCGCAGCGGCGCGGATGTCCGTCCCGCCAAGGTGCAGATAGGCGGTCAGCAGGCTGCGCGGACGCACCCGCTTCCCCCCGGCCGTGGAATCCTCCAAGGCCTGCCACAGGGACAGGTAGCTGGAGCCGAGCTTGACTGCCCGTTCCTTGGCCTGTTCGAAGAACCGGTTCAGGACTGCCTCTACCTGCTCCTGGCCGGTGTTCAGCTCGAGCGGGGGGTGCGTCTGCATAGGTAAAGTAAACACGTATGGGACGAGTGGAAGAAATGACAGGCCGCGCAGAACTGGTGGTTCTGGTTGACAATGACGGCCATGCGTTGGGCACCCGGGACAAGGCCGGGGTGCACACCACCGACACTCCACTGCATCTGGCGTTCTCCACGCATGTGTTCAACACCCGCGGCCAGCTGCTGGTGACCCGGCGCGCTCTGTCCAAGCTGACCTGGCCGGGAGTGTGGACCAATTCGTTCTGCGGCCACCCCGGCCCCGGCGAACCAAACGAGGACGCGGTCCGCCGGCGGGCGGAGCGCGAACTG
Organism: Arthrobacter sp. zg-Y750; assembly: GCF_020907365.1. Taxonomy (NCBI): domain Bacteria; kingdom Bacillati; phylum Actinomycetota; class Actinomycetes; order Micrococcales; family Micrococcaceae; genus Arthrobacter; species Arthrobacter sp. zg-Y750. The sequence goes on from NZ_JAJJOC010000003.1 coordinate 29,541, forward strand.
GGCCTTCGGGTCCGCGATCTGACCCTGCGCCTGCCGGATTTCCGCTACCGCGCCGTGGACGCCTCCGGGATTGTGGAGCATGAAATCTGCCCGGTCTACACCGCTGTTGCCGACGCGGATCCGGTGCCGGCGGAGGACGAGGTCATGGACTGGCAGTGGGTTGACCCCGTGCCGCTGGTTGATGCGGTGCGGCTGACCCCCTGGGCGTTCAGCCCGTGGCTCGTGCTGCAGCTGCCCCTGCTCTACCCCTAGACGGGATTCCCCGGGCCTGCGGGCCAGGCACGGCGGCAACGGACTTCCGCGCTTCGCAGGGCACTCAAACCGTCTTCCTCCGTGCCCTTTCAGCCCCGGGCAACGCGCCTGCCCCAGCGCACCCACGGATATTCCGGCGGCCAGTGGGAGACGAGAGTGTGGAAGGCCCGGCGGAACCGCAGGGCCAGGTTGGCCCTGGTCTGTACGGCCCGCGGTGCCATCCCGACAACAAGGCTCCGGTCCCGCCTGCAGCGGCGGCCCTGACCCAAGTGGAAGCTCAGGCACACGTCGTCGTGCATCTGCGCATCCTCACGGTGCACCTGCCCGCTGACGTCCTGCCAGGTGCGTGCCCGCAGAGCCAGGTTGGACCCGAAAAACGGCCAGTGGGCCAGGGCCGATCCCATGGCCAGGTAGTAGGAGCCCAGATACAGGCGGGAAACCAGCCGTCCGGTGCGCGGGGACATTCCGTAGAACACCCCGGGCCCGCTGAGCACTTCCAAAGCCGGGTCCGCGGCGAACGATTCAGCTATTCTCTGAACCCAATCCCGGGGAAGCACGCAATCGGCGTCACATCGGGCAATAATCAGGTCCGGTTCCGGGACCGTCGCCGGGCCGGCTGCGGCACCTGCCGCAACTGTGTCCGCGCCGAGCGGGCCGGACGCGGCGTCGTACCCGGCGCTTGCCGCGGCCGGAATACCGGGCACCGGCTCAAAGACCACCCGGGCGCCGAAACGGCGCGCCGTTTCAGCGCTGGCATCGGTGCTGTTGTTATCCACCACCACGATTTCCCGCGGCGCGAGGCTCTGTCCGGCCAGTGACTGCAGGCAGGCTTCCAGCAGCGCGGCATCATTGCGGCATGGGATCACCACGGTAACGGGCGGAAGCACAGTGGACATGCGCCGAGTTTAGCGTGGGGCGGCTGTGGTCCCCGGTTCGCGGATCCCCGCGCCCCCTCCTGCCGCAGCCGCGGCCGGGCTACCGTATGAGGATGATCGATGCACTGCTCCGGCCGCCGGAGACCCGCGGGGAAGTCATTGCGGACGTGGTGCGTGCGCTGGGCATCCTCAGCGTGGCCGGCGCACTCCTGCTGCTGGGACCGGTGGAAACCGCCCTGTTCCTGCTGGTGCTGCTGGGGCTGCTGGTTGCCCGCAGCCTGGACGTGATTCCGGGATTCGACACGGCGTACGGCCTGGTGCTGCTGCTGGCGGCATGGAGCAGCGTGGCGGACCTGTATGCCCGCATCTCCTGGTGGGACCTGGCCATCCATTGCGCGGCCACGGGTGTTCTTGCCGCCATGTCTTACTTCCTGCTGGTCCAGTTCAACGCGGTCCCGGCCGTACGCCGTCCGCACCGCCCCTCGCGCTCCCTGCCGTTGGTTGTGCCCGTGCTGGTGCTCTCCCTGGGACTGGCGCTGAGTGTCCTATGGGAGATGGGCGAATGGTGGGGCAACGCCTTTGTCGACGGGAGTATCAACGTGGGCTACGGGGACACCATGGGGGACCTGGCCGCGGGCGGGCTTGGCGGACTGGTGTCCGGAGTCTGCCTGGGGATGGCGGTCCGCCGGGCGGGTGGACGGATGGCGGCGGCAGGCAGCATCCCGCGGCTGCACCGCCAGGAAACGGACCGCTAGAACGGACCGTCAGGGAAGGCTGAACCGGACCGGAAGTGCCGCCGGGAAGCCCCCGAGCCTTGCAGAAGCCCCGGAGCCTTGCGGAAACCCCCGAGCCTTGCGGAAGCCCCGGGAAGCCGCACAACAACGCCCGGGCAGCGGTGTCGCTGCCCGGGCGTTGTTGCCGTCCAGGCGGGTTGGGCCGGGACTGGTGCTGTTTCCTAGCGGGAGAGGTAGCGCTCGTGCTCGCTGTGAGCGCGGGCCACGGTTTCGCGGATCTCCCCGATGTCCTTGACCTTGTCGCGGTACTTGAGGTCCATCTTCAGGATGTCCTGCTCTTCGTCGCACAGTGCCTTGTACACCCGCTCGCGCTCGGCCGGATCGGCAGTGTAGGACAGGTCCAGGTAGGCGTCGGCATGGCGGCGGGCGTTGTTGACCGCCGTCATGGCCTTGCCTGCCGGGCTGACCAGGGAACCGATGACGGTGACCACCAGCACGCCGATGATGACGGAAAGGGACAGTGTGGTGGTGATTTCAATGACCGGTACATGCTCGCCGCCGTTGATGAACGGCAGGGTGTTTTCATGCAGGGCGTGCAGGACAAGCTTGACGCCGATGAAGGCCAGGATGGCGGCCAGGCCGTAGGTCAGGTAGATCAGGCGGTCCAGCAGGCCGTCGATCAGGAAGTACAGCTGGCGAAGGCCCATCAGGGAGAACGCGGTGGCGGTGAAGACAATGTAGACGTTCTGGGTCAGGCCGAAGATGGCCGGAATGGAGTCCAGCGCGAAGAGGATGTCGGTACCGCCGATGGCCACCATGACCAGCAGCATGGGCGTCAGGACGCGCTTGCCGTTCTCCATGGTGAACAGCTTGTCGCCGTCGTAGGAGTCCGAGGTGTGGAAGATCTTCCGGGCCAGCCGGATGATGAAGTTGTTGGCTTCGTCGTCGCCCTCGGTGCTTTCGGGCTTGAGCAGGTTTCCGGCGGTGATCAGCAGGATCAGGCCGAAGAGGTAGAAGATCCAGGAGAAGGAATTGATCAGTGCTGCGCCGAGGAAGATGAAGGCGGTGCGGGCAATCAGCGAGAAGACAATGCCGAAGAGCAGGACCTTCTGCTGGTCCTCACGCGGCACCCGGAAACTCGCCATGATGATCAGGAAGACAAACAGGTTGTCCACCGACAGGGCCTTTTCGGTGATGTACCCGGCGAAGTACTCCGTACCCATCTGGCTGCCGCCAAGGACAAACACGATGATGCCGAAGACTATCGCCACGCCCACGTAGATGGAGGACCAGATGGCCGCTTCCTTGAGGGTGGGGATGTGCGCCTTGCGGATGTGGAAGAAGTAATCAAAGGCCAGAAGGGCCAGGATGACCACAATGGTCACTCCCCAGACCATGGGGGAAACAGTCATGAGATGTCTGCTTTCGTAGGGTATGCCAAAGGAGCATAGGTCTCTCCCGCCAACCCTTGCGGGCGGCCGCGGAATCCGGCGGAGCGTCGGTGCTCCACGTGTTGACGGATATCTGCGTTTCGGGATACTCCCCTACGAAGTTTTCAGTCTAACAGGACAAGGTCCGCTTCGCTGTCTACGTCCCGCCCGTCGGCCAGGTCCGAGCAGTCAATTAAGTCCACCAGGTCCGGATGGGCGGCCAGGAAGTGCCGAGCTCCGGTATCGCCTGCATCGCCGTCATCAGCGGCTTCACCGGGTTCAAGGCTTCGGGCCGCCAGCGCCGCATCGAACAGCACCGGATGGCCGCGCCGCAGCCGGTCCGATCCCGGATCACGGTAACCCGCGGCGGTGATCCGGCCTGGCCTCCCGGCGGCCAGGAGCCGGGCGACGACGGCGGCGGTCAGGCCCGGCTGATCCACCAGGGCCACCAGCACCGCCCCCGGACACAGTGCCAGGGCTGCCGCAACGCCGCTGCGGTAGCTGGTACCCATGCCGCGCTGCCAGTCGGGGTTGAGCACCGGGCGGGCGTCCTGCAGTCTGGCCGCGGCCAGGATGTCTCCCCTGCCGGCGCCGAGCACGGCCACCACCGTGGCGCACCCGCCGTCCCGCAGCACCCGCACCTGGTGTTCAATCAGGGGTCGGCCACGGAACGGCAGCATCGCCTTCGGCCCCAGCCCCAAACGGGTGCCGGCACCCGCGGCAAGCAGCACCGCCGTCGTCGTTCCTGTCATTACCCGGCCACCCCCTTTCCAACACGCGGTTAAAGCAGGCAGCCGCCGGACCGGAGGAGGTGCGGCGGCAGGGAGAAGGCGCTTAGCCCTCGCAGTCCTTGCAGTAGGCCAGGCCGTTCTTTTCCACGGCCAGCTGGGAGCGGTGACGGACAAGGAAACAGGAGTTGCACGTGAACTCGTCTTCCTGGGGCGGCACTACCCGCACCAGCAGTTCTTCGCCGGAGAGGTCAGCGCCGGGCAGTTCGAATCCTTCGGCCGCTTCGGCTTCATCGACGTCAACTACGGCAGACTGCTTGTCGGTTCGCCGGGCCTGGAGTTCCTCGATGGAGGAGGTAGTGCCGGCATCTTCCTCAGTCTTGCGCGGTGCGTCGTAATCTGTAGCCATTTTCTCGGCTCACACTCCAAATCCGTTGTTGTGTTCTTTCCGGGCACTCGATACTAGCCGAACATAACGGACGTACCGTTGCGCGCTATTCCCATTTCCGGTTCCGCAGCGCAATTTTCGCTGGCGGCTGACGGTTCCGAGGATCCGCACGCGTCCCACGCCTACCCAACGTGCCCGGCACCCTGCGGGTTCCGGAATACACAAAACGCAACGGACAGGCAGACTTTCGTCCGCCCATCCGTTGCGTTGTGCTGCGTTTGGAGCTGAGCCTAGGCCTCCGGCTGCGGCTCGGCCGGCGACATCTTGTGCTCGCCGCCGTTGGTGAAGGAACCGTTGGCTCCGGCCGCAGAGGACCCTGCTGCGGAGCCGGTGCTGCTGCTTCCGGTGCTGCTGGAGCTGCTGCCGGCAGTGGATCCGGACCCGCTCGAGGAGCCCTTGACCTTGGAAGCAGCGTCCTTAGCGGCGCCCGTGACCTTGTCCTGCAGGCCCGGGGCCTTCTCCTTGGCCCAGTCGGTACCGTGGGACACGGTGTCCTGAACCTTGGGATCGTTCCAGAGCTTCATCAGCTTCTCGCGGCCGCCCTTGGAGCCGGCCAGGTAGCCTGCACCCAAGCCGGCCAGGAATACAAACTTCTTAACCATGGTCTTCCTCTTCTCCCGCCCTCACTGGGCCTCGATAAGTACCGTCCATCTGCACCCTACCGTGCAAAACGGCAGGTTCAACAGCCAGCTTACTATTTGCCGGCTAGCTGAACAGACGGGACCGGATGAGGAACCGTTTACCTTCGGGGGCCTCCACGGAGAATCCGCTGCCGCGCCCGGACACCACATCCACGGTCAGGTGGGTGTGTTTCCAGTATTCGAACTGTTCCCGCGACATCCAGAACTCCAGTTCGTCCCCGTCCAGATCGAAGACTCCCAGCAGCACGTCAGCGTCCCCGGTAAGGAACTCCCCTTTCGGGTAACACATGGGCGAGGAGCCGTCGCAGCAGCCGCCGGACTGGTGGAACATCAGCGGACCGTGCTGTTGCCGGAGGACGCGCAGCAGTTCCTGCGCTGACGGGGTGAGCGCCACCCGGGAGAAATCTTCCCCGGGCAGCGCCGCCGCCGCGTCCAGAGTGGAGACAGGTGCGGTATCCATCAGTACCCGATCACCACCCGGCCATCGACACTGCCTGCACCCAGTTGGTTCACTACTGCTGCTTGCATGCTGGCCATTCAATCCTCAATCCGATCGGAGGTAGGGCGTAACCCAGCGTAGGCGGGCCCGGCAGGTTCCTAGAAGAAGCCCTGCTTGTTTTCGGCGTAGCTGACCAGCAGGTTTTTGGTCTGCTGGTAGTGGTCCAGCATCATGGCGTGGTTTTCGCGCCCAATGCCGGAGGACTTGTAGCCGCCGAAGGCCGCGTGGGCGGGATAGGCGTGGTAGTTGTTTACCCAGACCCGGCCGGCCTGGATATCCCGGCCCGCCCGGTAGGCAGTATTCCCGTCCCGGGACCACACACCGGCACCCAGGCCGTACAGCGTGTCGTTGGCGATGGCCAGCGCTTCCCCGTAGTCGGAGAAACGGGTCACCGACACCACCGGGCCGAAGATCTCCTCCTGGAAGATCCGCATGCTGTTGCTGCCCTCGAAGACCGTGGGCTCAACGTAGAAACCGTCGGCCAGGTCGCCGTCGAGGATCCGCCGGGAGCCGCCAGCCAGGACCTTCGCGCCCTCCTGCCGGCCGATGTCCAGGTAGGAGAGGATCTTCTCCAACTGGTCATTGGAGGCCTGCGCGCCGACCATGGTGTTGGTGTCCAGCGGGTTGCCCTGCACCATCTGGGCAGTGCGGGCCAGGGCGTCGGCCATGAAGGAGTCGTACATGGAGTCCTGGACCAGCGCCCGCGAGGGGCAGGTGCAGACCTCGCCCTGGTTCAGGGCGAACATGTTGAAGCCCTCCAGCGCCTTGTCGTAGAAAGCATCATCGGCTGCCGCGACGTCGGAGAAGAAAATGTTCGGGCTCTTGCCGCCCAGTTCCAAGGTGACCGGAATGAGGTTCTGGCTGGCGTACTGCATGATCAGCCGGCCGGTGGTGGTCTCGCCCGTGAAGGCGATTTTGCGGATCCGGTTCGAGGAAGCCAGCGGCTTGCCCGCTTCCACGCCGAAACCGTTGACCACGTTCAGCACGCCTGCCGGCAGCAGGTCCGCAATAAGTTCCATCAGCACCATGATCGACGCCGGGGTCTGTTCCGCGGGCTTGAGAACGACGGCGTTGCCGGCGGCAAGCGCCGGCGCCAGCTTCCAGGTGGCCATCAGGATGGGGAAATTCCAGGGGATGATCTGGCCCACCACACCGAGGGGCTCATGGAAATGGTAAGCGGTGGTGTTGTCGTCGATCTGCGAGATCGAACCTTCCTGGGCCCGGATGGCGCCGGCAAAGTAGCGGAAGTGGTCCACCGCCAGCGGCAGGTCCGCCGCCAGGGTTTCCCGGACGGGCTTCCCGTTGTCCCAGGTTTCGGCCACGGCCAGCATTTCCAGGTTGGCTTCGATCCGGTCAGCAATCCGGTTCAGGACCAGCGCGCGCTCGGCCACCGCAGTCTTGCCCCATGCCCCAGCGGCCTTGTGCGCCGCATCCAGGGCCAGATCGATGTCCTCCGAGGTTCCCCGAGCCACTTCGCAGAACGGCTTGCCGGTGACCGGTGAAATATTTTCGAAGTACTGGCCTTTGACCGGGGCCACCCATTCCCCGCCGATCCAGTTCTCGTAGCGCGGTTTGAAGGTGACTTTGGCGCCTTCGGTGCCTGGCTGGGCATAAACACTCATCGTTGAGCTCCCTCTTCCGTGCGGTCAACCGTTGGACGGCGGCCGCGTGCTGGTCACAGGGGCGTAGCGGGCCGCCTGCGGATATTTTGAGGGTAGGCAGCACAACGTTGCATGTACGTTGCATAGGCGCGCTTCCAGTTACGTTCGGGCCTGGTATTGCCGGGCTGCTGACGAGCCTGCGGATCTCCCCCATGACCGGACCCCAAGCGGGCCCGGCCGGGGAACGCCCCGTTCACGGTTTAGTCCCGGCTCACGGTTCAGCCCCAGTTCACGGTCCAGCCCCAGTTCACGGTCCAGGCGCTCCAAGCGGGCGACGACGGCGGCCCTCCGCGGAGAGTCCGGCGGCAGCAGGCGCAGCAGAACAGCCCAGCCCTCGACGTCGTCCTCCGCTTCCTCCAGCTTGAGGTACTGGGCAAGGAGGTCCGGAGATGCGTCCGAAAGCATGGTTTCCCGCAGGACCGACGACACTTCGGCCCGGAGGCCGGACACAGCCGGAGCTTCGGAGCGCGGCAGCACCGGACCGGCATAAATGTTCAGCGCCAGGCGGTGGGCACCGTGTTCGAGGTAGCTGAGTACCTGCCGGGCATCTACCACCAGCTCCCGGGGCAGGCGGTAGGGCCGGGACTGGGGCACGAGCCCCTGCGGACCGTCCGCGAACCGCGCCAGCATGGCGCGCAGGCGCAGCATCTCGGCCCGGACCGTGGCTGGCGCTGCGGTCTCCGGATACGCCATGGCGGCCAACTCGTCGGCGGTGAGCCCCTGCGGGTTCAGCGCGAGCAGGGTCAGCAGTTCTGCGTGCCGGCCGCTGAGCTGCAGTGACGCTCCGCCCACGTTCAGGAGGGCATGGTCGCGGCCCAGGATCTGCAGGCTGTCACGGTACAACCCAGCGCGGACCGTTTCGAGCCGGCGCAGCCGCCGCCCGCTGCGGCTGCGCTCACGGGCTTCCAGCCGCTCAATCCGCAGGTGCGACTGGGCCGCGTCCACAGCGGCCTCAATCAGGGACAGGGTGTGCGGTGCTACGGCGGCCACGCCCCCGGTAATATCCACGACGCCGATTACCGTCCCCGAGTCCGGGTCCCGGACCGGAACGGCAGTGCAGTTAAAGGAATGGACCCTGCGGTTGAAGTGCTCGGCCCCGGCAATCTGGATGCCCGTTCCGCCGGCTAGTGCCGCGCCCGGGGCGCTGGTACCAATGGACGGCTCGGACCAGTCGGTGCCCGGCATGAAGTACATGCCCTCCGCGCGGCGGCGCAGGTCCTCGTCCCCCTCCACCCACAGCAGGCGGCCGTGCTGGTCCCCCACCGCCACCAGGAGCCCGCTGTCCGCTGCAGGCTGCACCAAGAGCCGCTGGATTACGGGCATCACCACGTGCAGCGGGTGAACCTTCCGGTACTCCCGCAGTTCGTCCGGTTCAAAGGCCAGGACAGGAGTGTCGACATCGGGGTTGCGGGAATAGCCGAGCGAACGCTGCCATGACTCGCGGACTGGCTCGCGCAGGAGGCTGGGTACCGGGCGGCCCGGGCTCAGCTGCTCGTGGGCGTGCAGGGCGGACTCCTGCCCGGTGACGCCAGCCGAAGTATCCACCGCTCCGCCTATCCACTCTGATTGGGAGAACCGCCGCAGGAAACCCGCGGGCCGGATGGTGGCAAGAGTACCTTCTGGGCCCGGCGGGCTCCACTGGTTTCCACCGCGTAACTTATTCCTGTGCTCCGGCCGGTCGCCGTGGGTCCAACGTCGCCGTGGGCGGGCGGGGCCGGCGTCGTCGTCGCCGGCGGGCGGGGCCGGGCCGGCGTCGTCGCCGTGGGTCGGGCGGGGATGCGGGGCCGTCGCCGGCGTCGTCGTCGCCGTCGGGAGCCGGCGGGTTGGCCGGCGTCGCCGTCGTCGTCGTCTGGCAGTGCACAGGGACGCGCATAGACAAAGGAGGGCCGCAGTCCGGCTGGACTGCGGCCCTCCTTTGCGGCCGGCTGGGCCGGCGATTCGCTTATTCGCCGCGGGAGATGCGGGTCATTTCCTCGCGGTCAACCACCTTGACGCGCTCGCGGACGAGTTCGGCAGCAGTCGAATCCGGGTGGATGTAGGAGGCGCCGAGGCTGCGCTCGTAGGCATCCAGCTTCAGCCAGCCCTCCCAGGTGGTGTACTTGACGCCCCGTTCCTCCAGCAGCTCGATGATGGAGGAGGGATCCGGGTGCGAGGCGGCGGGAAGGTTCAGCCGGTCCTCGAGCAGGAAGCCGATGGTCTCCAGCGCATCACCCTTGGTATGCCCGATCAGGCCCACCGGGCCGCGCTTGATCCAACCCGTGGTGTAGATGCCCGGGACGGGGGTGCCGTCTTCGTTGATGACGCGGCCGCCCTCGTTCGGGATCACGCCGCGGCGCTCGTCGTAGCCCACCTCGGGCAGCTCGGAGCCAAAGTAGCCGATGGCCCGGTAGACGGCCTGGACGGGGTAGTCGACAATCTCGCCGGTGCCGCGTACGTTGCCGGTTCCGTCCAGTTCCGTACGTTCGAACTTCATGCCCGTAACCTTGCCCGGGTTCGCGGCGTCGTCGTAAATCTCCACGGGGCTGTGCAGGAAGTGCAGGTGCAGGCGGCGGGAGGCGCCGGTGTCCTGCTCCTCCACCAACCAGTTGGTCAGGGTGTTGACCATGGTTTTGGTCTGGTTGTTCGTGCGGATCTGCTCATCAGAGCCCTCGTCGAATTCAAAGTCCTCGGGGTAGAGCACAATGTCGACGTCGCGTGAGTGCGAAAGCTCGCGCAGTTCCAGGGGCGTGAACTTCACCTGCGCCGGGCCGCGGCGTCCGAAGATGTGCACATCCGTCACCGGGGACTTCTTCAGGCCCTCGTAGACGTTCGCCGGGATCTCCGTGGTGAGCAGGTCATCGGCGTGCTTGGAAAGGATGCGCGCGACGTCGAGGGCTACGTTGCCGTTGCCAATCACGGCAACTTCCTTCGCGTCCAGCGGCCATTCACGCGGAACGTCCGGGTGCCCGTCATACCAGGAGACGAAGTCGGCTCCGCCGAAGGAGCCTTCCAGCTCGACGCCGGGCACGTTCAGGGGTGCGTCCTTGATGGCGCCGGTGGCGAAGATGATGGCGTCATAGAAGTGCCGGAAGTCCGTCAGCGTCAGGTCGCGTCCGTAGTTGACGTTGCCGAGGAAGCGGATGTCGCCGCGGTCCAGCACCTTGTGCAGGGCGTTGACGATGCCCTTGATCCGCGGGTGGTCGGGTGCCACCCCGTAGCGGATCAGGCCGTAAGGGGCGGGGTACTGGTCGAAAAGGTCAATGCTGACCTCAAAGTCCCGCTCGGCCTTGGTAAGGATGTCGGCGGCGTAAACACCGGCGGGGCCTGCACCGATAATGGCGACCCTCAAGGGACGCTGGGGGCTCTCCGCGGCTGGGTTAGTCACTGATAGTCCTTCTTCTCTTCGAAAGATCCGTAGGTGCGCAATTAACACACAGTTATTTATTCTAAATGCCGGGTTCCCCGCCGTCTAAACGGTTGCCCAAAGGCAGGCGGGAATAGGATCCGGGACTGGTGTGTTGATGCCCACGTGCCTTTCTCCAAGCCTGTCCCCGCCCTCCGCGGCGTGCGTAACGCCGAGCCCGACGCCGCACCCGCCCGCACTAACGTTTCTGCCGGTTCCTCAGGTTCTGCCGGGACTGGCCGCGAGAATCTTCCCGGCATCCTGTTTGGTGTTGCCGCCTATGGCCTCTGGGGGCTGCTTCCCCTGTACTTCATGGTGCTCAAGCCCGCCGGAGCGGTGGAGATCGTGGCCAACCGCGTGGTGTGGTCACTGGTGTTCTGCGCCATCCTGCTGACCGTGATGCGGGCATGGAAGCCCATGCTCGCCGCCGGCCGCAACCCGCGCATCGTGGGCACCCTGGGTGGAGCTGCCCTGCTGATTGCCGTGAATTGGCTGACCTATTCCTGGGCCGTCCTGAATGAACACGCCGTTGAAGCGGCACTGGGCTACTTCATCAACCCGCTGGTTTCGGTACTGCTGGGTGTCCTGGTGCTCAAGGAAAAGCTCCGCCCTCTGCAGTGGGCGGCCATGGGCGTGGGCTTCATTGCCGTCCTGGTGCTTGCCTTGGCCTACGGAAACATGCCTTGGATCGCCCTGGCCCTGGCGTTCAGCTTCGGGTTCTACGGACTGGTCAAGAAAGGCATCGGCTCCCGGGTCGACGCCGTTTCCAGCCTCACCATTGAAACCGCCGTGCTGACCCCGATTGCCGCCGCCGTCATGGTCTGGCTCGGGGTATCCGGCGCCGCCACGCTGACCACCAACGGGCCGGCTCATATGTGGCTGCTGATCGCTTCCGGCGTCATCACCGCCGTCCCCCTGATCTTCTTCGGCGCCGCTGCCCGCCGGCTGCCGCTTTCCACCGTAGGACTGCTGCAGTATCTGGCCCCCACGCTGCAGTTCATCCTCGCGCTAACCGTATTTAAGGAAGCCATGCCGCCGGAGCGGTGGGCCGGCTTCGGGCTGGTGTGGCTGGCACTCGTGATGCTGACCGTCGACATGATCGGCGGACCCCGGCGCAACCGCAAGCTGCGGGCTGCGGCGGCTGCCGCGTAGGAAGGCTGTCTGGGCGGGCTCCGAAGACAGGCCGCGTGCAGGACCACAGGTCCGCCCGGACGGCGACTAATCCTCCACAGGGGGGGCGTTCCGTTCCGGGGCAGGGAACTTCGTTCCCAAAGCCAGAGGACCGTGGTGTGTGCTGTGCCGCTTTAGGAGAGGCTGGTTCCATGACGGCGGAACCGGTAGAGGAGGCGGTGCGAGTGGCGCACTCCTCCACGGTGCACGGGACGGAGCTGGTTTCTGACGCCGAGGCGCTGCTCGAGGCGGCTCGCGGGCTGAGCGAGTCAATGGCCAATGACTGGAAGCTTGTGGACCTCGAGGAGGCCGTCGAAGCTGCTTCCGTCATTGAAGACCTGTCACGCATCACGCAGTACCTGCAGGTCGTCGTGGCCGGCACGGTCGACCGGCACCGTCCGGCCGACACCTATGGTGTCTCTTCGGACGAGCAAGCCGCGAGCGGAAAAGGCACCAACACTAGACGCCGCTTCCGCGAATTCCGCAGTACCGCCGATTTCCTTCGGGCCCGGCTGCGGATCTCGCGGGCCGAAGCGAAGCGCCGGCTGGGTCTCGCCGCTGCGATTCTGCCCACGAACACTCTCACGGGCCGTTCCCTACCACCTTCCTTTCCAAGAGTCGCCGAGTCATCTGCCGATGGTGTCCTGTCTGCAGCAGGTGTCGAACTCATCGTTCAGTCCCTGGAAGAGGCGCAACCACGGTTGCAGCCGGATCTGCTCGATTCCATGGAGAAGCAGTTAGTCGAGGTCGGGGCCCAGCAGGATCATGACTTTCTGCTCCGCACTGCACGGCATTGGCTCGCTCTCATCGACCAGGAAACCCCGCCCGGGGAGGAAGAACTCGCACGGTTCCAAGGGATTTTCGCTGGCCGTCGAAGGAACGGACTAAACCATCTGCACGTCTACTGCACGGACGAACAGCATGAGGCCCTCACAACCGCGATGAACGGCGGCGCGAACCCCCGCGTCGCTGCCCGCGAAGTTCCTTCGGCCGGCATTACGCCGTCGGATACTTCCTCGCGGCCGCCGGAACCAAGCCGCCCTCAGCAACTGCTGGAAGGACTTTTGGGGGCAATCCGAGCTGGCCTCGCTACCGGCGGGGTGCCCGCTTCAGGCGGTCTGCGCCCGCAGGTGATGGTGACTATCAGCCATGACGCACTGGTGGCAGGACTAGCTACCCGTTCCGAGGAAGGCATCCCTCCGTCCGATGGCACCTGCAAATCCTTCCCAATCCCTGGAGCAGCAGCCTTCTCCGGCCCAATCCGCGCAGAAGAGGTACGCAGGCTTGCTTGCGATGCCGATCTGATCCCCGCAGTGTTGGGGTCGGCGGGCCAGGTGCTGGACTTAGGCAGAGCGACACGGTTGTTCCCTCCGCACCTGCGCAAAGCCCTGCATGCGCGCGACCGCGGCTGTACGTTCCCGGGGTGTACTGTCCCCGGGCCTTGGACGGAGGCACACCACGTCACCTTCTGGGAGCGCGGCGGGGGTACCAGTATCCATAACGGAGCATTGCTGTGCTCGTTCCACCACCACCTGATTCATCAGGGGAACTGGCAGGTGTCGATGCAATCCGGCATTCCCTGGTTTCGGCCTCCGGCCTATGTGGATCCGGACCGGGAGCAGCTGAGGAACACCTACTTCCACCCGGAGGCAGGTTCCCAACCCGGTTCGGTAAATAAACTCCGGGTTCGGTGAATAGACCCCGGGTTCGGTGCAGAAACCCCGGGTTCGGTGCATAAACTTCGGTGAATAAACACAGGAACGCCGCAACCGGGGGGAGTTGCGACGTTCCTGCGGACTGTGGGAGTTCCAGAGGAACTTTTACGCAAGTTCCGCCGGAACCGGTTCAGCGACTCCCTTTCGCAGTGTTTCACCGCGGAAGAACCCCGGATTGGCCTTGTACATGATGAGCATCAGCACCGCTCCGAGAAGGATTACGCCCATGCCCAGGACGAATACCAGCCCAATCCCGGCCACGGAGGACCCGGAGCCGTAGGAGGGGTCCATGGAGTCACTCGCGGTCTTGAAAAACATGACGAACAGGATCACTCCTCCCAGCAGCGGGGACAGGAATTTCAGCAGGAAGCTGCGCACCGAGCTGAAGGCCTCGGCGCGGAAGAACCAGACGCAGGCGAGCGCCGTGATGCCGTAGTAGAAGCAAATCATCAGGCCCAGGGCGGTGATGGTGTCCCATAGTGCGTTCTCGGAGACCACCCGCGTGAAGGCATAGAACCCTGCTGCTGCCAGCGCGGCCACCACGGTGGCATACCCCGGAGACTTGTGCGCCGGGCTGATCCTGGCGAACTTGCCGGGAAGCGCCCGGTAGTGCCCCATCGCGAGCAGCGTCCGGGCCGGTGAGACGAAGGTGGACTGCAGCGACGCAGCGGAGCTGCTGAGGATGGACAGGGACATCAATATGGCAAACGGCCCCATGACCGGACCAGCCAGGACGGCAAAGATGCTCTCTTGGTTGTCCGGATTGCCGGCCCCGAGTTCCCCCTCCCCCACCCCGGCGAAGGCAAGGGTTGCCAGGGCAACCATCATGTAGATCAGGACAATCACGAACACAGTCACGGTGGCTGCCCGCCCCGGGGTTTTGTCCGGGTTGCGGGTCTCCTCGTTCATGGTCAGCGTCACGTCCCAGCCCCAGTACACAAAGATGGACAGCGATACTCCGGCAGCGAATGCGGAAAAGGACTCCACGGCGAAGGGGTTGAACCAGTCGGCGGTGATGGCGGTGGCATCAAAGGCCGTTCCGTTAGCCACGTGGATGAACGCCGCCACGGAGAACCATCCCAGAACCAGCAACTGGAAACCCACCAGCACGTATTGGAAGGCCTTGGTGGTTTCGATCCCCCGGTAGGAGATCCAGCAGGCACCGGCAATAAACAGGCAGGTGGTGAGGATGTTCAGCGGCAGGTTGGTGGTCAGGTCCGCCAGGGAGTCGTTCCCCGTGACCTGTGCGACCAGCAGATAGAAGAAGTCCACCGCCACGGCCGCCAGGTTAGACAGCACAATGATCGTTGCTGCGATCAGACCCCAGCCGCCCATCCAGCCCACCCATGGCCCGAACGCCCGGGTGGCCCAGGTGAAGGACGTGCCTGAGTCCGGCATCGCGTTGTTTAATTCGCGGTAGCCCAAGGCCACCAGGATCATGGGGATGAACCCGACCAGGAAGATCGCAGGGAGCTGGACACCCACCTCGGACACCGTGGGGCCCAGGCCGGCGGTGAGCGTGTAGGCGGGGGCTATGCAAGAGATGCCGATGACGACGGCGCCCAGCAGGCCCACGGAGCCGGATTTCAAGCCCTTGCGGCTCAGGCCATTTCCGCCTTCGTCTCCGCGGGCGGGCACTACTGCACTGCTGGAGCTCATTGGATCTCCTCTGTTGTGTGTTGTGGACCGCCGGCAGGATGAGCCCCGTCGTTGCGGGGGATAACCACCATGGGTACGGGAAGGCTGCGAAGTACCTTGCTGGCCGTAGTGCCCAGGAACAGCCGGTGGTTCTGGGCCAGCCGGCTGGAGCCGATAAGCATGATTTCGCCCTTGTCGAAATCCAGTTCGTCAATAGCGTTTTCTATGGTCCTCCCGTGGGCTACCACTGCGCTGACGGGACAGCGGCCGCCCGCGAGCGCTTCCGCTTTGGCCTGGGCGGCCTTGGCATGGCGGGACGCTTCCGCCATGGCTTCGTCTTTCCCGGCCGGCGCGTCCAGCGCCACCAGTGACACCAGCCGCAGCGGCAGCGAACTGCGTGCGGCTGCCTCCACCGCGGCGTCGAGCACGTCCTGCGCGCCGGGACGGCTGCCGATGCCGCAGGTGATCCGGGTCAGCGGCGCAGTGCGGCTGTACCCCTTCGGGGCCAACGCGACCGGTACGGAGGAAGCATGGAGGAGGGCATTCGCGACGCTGCCGACAGTGAAGCGCTGGAAGATGCTGTTGCCGGCGGCACCCACCACTATGAGTCCGGCATCGAGATCCTCCGCAGCGTCCATGAGGCCCTGAGCGTCAGAGTCAGCCCGCCGGATCTCTGCATCGGCGTGGACATCCGCAGGCACCAAACCCAGGGCCTCGGTGCGCCAGGCCTCCAGCTGCTCGTCGAGCAGGTCGGTGTAGCCGCGTTCCGGGGGATAGACGGCGGTGTAGGGCGAGGGTTCAGGAGCAACCAGAACCAGGTCCAGTCCGGCGTGCTGGGTTCGGGCCAGCACACCCGCGAGGTTCAGCGCATCCCGGCCCTGTTCATTGGCCGTGTATCCGACGACGTAGCGCACAGTGGTGCCCCTTTCAGCCTTGACCGTCTACGGCCAGGATTTTGTGTGCCGTTCCCTGGCCCATTCGCACCGCGCCGTCTACGTGCTGGTAGCCCTCGGCTGCGAGGTCGGAGCAGGACCAGTAGATGGGGCCCACCGGGGTGAGCTGGTCCTTCCCGTAGCGGTGAAGGCCGCCCAAGTCGTAGCTGGCCGCGTAGGCGCCCCGTGTCCATTCCTCCGAGCCCCAGTCGGACTCGTAGTAGACCTCCGGCTCCAGTGCCTCCTCGCCCAGGAACGCGGCGATGGAGGAAAGAATCGCCCGGCGGCGGTCCTGGGCTGACAGTTCAAACATTCGGTCCGCCTTTTCATCGGAAACAAAACCGACGAGGGTGCCGCGCGGGTCCTGGTGGTTGGTGTTGTCGTAGACCTCCTGCACCAGTTCGCCCGCTCCGAAGCAGGTGCCGGAGAGCCCTTTGTCCCGCCAGAACGGAGTGCGGTATACGGCGTGGACCTTGATGACCAGGCCCAGGGACTGGTGCTGGTGCATCTGGTGCTGCCGGCGCGGCAACGGCGGTTTAAAGGAGACCCGGGAATAGAGGTTCGGTGGCACGGCCATCACGGCATACCGGGCGTGGACGGTGACAGATTCGGCAACTGCTGTCACAGCCGTCGTGCGAATCGGGTCCGTAATCGCCGTCGTGCCCGTTTCGCCGTCCTGCATTGTGCCAGTTCCGCCCTCGTGCGTGCCCCCGGCCGTGCCGCTGCTTTCACCGGGCCAGCGCATGAAACGCACCGGGTTGGACAGGAACACGTCCCCGGCCAGGTCCTCTGCCATCCGTTCGGATACCTGCTGCATACCTCCGGCGACGCGGCGGTCCAGGATGAAGTCCTCATCCACCAGGTTCGAGAAGGAACCGGCGGACGCTGCCATGAGTACTGCCTGCAGAGCGGAGAAAGCGTGGGCCGGTTTCGTCAGCATTCCCCCCGCTACGAACAACCCGATGTTGTTGCAGGCCTCTTCATCCGCGGACTGCGCCCGCAGCCAGTGGTGGAAGGAAACGGTGTCGAGTTCCCGTGCTCTGGGATGATTCCACGGTGCGGCGGGGTCGGTTTCCGCGGCCAGCGCATCCAGGATCTCGATCAGGCGAAGCATTTCCTTTTCGGTCTGCTCTCCCACCGGAAACATATCCCCGGTGTAGGTGCGCCGGGTTCCGTCCGCCGAAATGTAGACCGATTCGCCCTCGCGGTAGCGTTCAAAGGTTCCCAGGCCCAGCTCTTCCACCAGCGCGGACAGGGCGGTTTGGTCCGGGGAAATCCACTGGCCGCCGATTTCGAGCATCGCCCCGTCGATGGTGTCCGTCCAAGTCCGGCCGCCCACACGGTCACGCGCCTCAAGGACTGCCACACTGAGCCCGCCGGCCTTCAGGGCCCGGGCAGCGGACAGTCCGGACGGTCCGGCCCCAATGATCACAACGTCGCGTTCCAGCGTTTGCACAGATTCCTTTCCCTGCGGCCGGGAGCGGCCGCGTACCGCCGCGTGCAGCAACGGATGCGGAGCTGCACGGGTGCGGTAAATGAATGGTGTTCATTTATTGAGTGGAACTGTAGCGTCCGTCACACGGAAGGGGAAGGGGTTGTGTGAATATTAAGGGTCAGGGGTTTGCGGCTCAGCCGGTCGTCTGGCAGGCAGCGCAGCTAGTCCGGCAGGCAGGCAGCGCAGCCAGTCTGGCAAGCAGGCAGACAGCGCAGCTAGTCCGGCAGACAGCGCAGCTAGTCCGGCAGGCAGGCAGGCAGGCAGGCAGGCAGGCACAGTTGCATGCGGCATGGCAGTGCACGGCAAGAACATTGCACGGCACTGCACTTCTTGGGGAAGGACGGAACGGGAGCGGATGACAGGGCAGGTACCCGCACGGCGCGGAGCGGGACGTCCCGCCAACCGCGTGCTGACGCCCGGGAAAATTACAGCCGCGGCCTTGGCCGTCATCCGCGCCAAGGGCTATGACGGGCTGACAATGTCTGCCCTGGCCCGGCGCCTGAGTGTGGCTCCCTCGGCCCTGTACAACCATGTGGAATCCAAGGCTGAAGTCCTGCAGTGGATCCAGGACTACGTAATGTCGGGGGTGGACACATCCTGCTTCAGCGAGCTTCCCTGGGAGGAGGCGGTCCGGACCTGGGCACGTTCCTACCGCGATGTGTTCGCCCGGCACACACCGCTGATTCCGGTGATCGCCGTCCTGCAGGTCCGCGGCGCGCCCCGGACCCTGGCAATGTACGAAGTTGTCACCGAGGGTTTCCTCCGCGCGGGCTGGCCGCAGGAACACATCGTGCCCGCCATTGTGGCACTTGAGTCCTTTATCTACGGCTCGGCGTACGACGCCGTGGCGCCGCAGGACATCTTTGACACCGGTGCCCTCGCTCCGGACAGTCCGCTGTTCACGTCCGCGGTGCAGGAGCAGTTGGGCCGGAAAGAAGGCCGTGCCGCCGATACGGCGTTCGACGCCGGGCTGGATGCCCTGGTGACAGGGCTCAGCCGGCAGGCCGGTGTGGCCTGCCGGCAAGACCGCTAAAGGGTCAACCTTGCGCGCGGACCGCTGCCTCCAGTACATCGAGGCCGTCAAGCAGCAGTTCGTCGCCGATGGTCAGCGGCGGCAGCAACCGGATGACGTTGCCGTAGGTACCGCAGGTCAGCACAATGACGCCCTCGCGCAGGCAGGCCGCAGCCACCGCTTTGGCGGCAGCGGCGTCGGGCTCCATGGTCCCCGGGATGACGAGCTCCACGGCAAGCATGGCCCCGCGGCCGCGCACGTCTCCGACCGCGCCGGACTCCGCGGCCAGCGCCCGCAGCCGGGGCAGCACCAGCTCCTCGATGTGCTTCGCCCGGCCGGCAAGGTCCTGGGCCACCATGGTGTCCATGGCGGCCAGCGCGGCGGCGCAGGCCACCGGATTGCCGCCGTACGTCCCGCCGAGGCCGCCGGGATGCACGGCGTCGAGCAGCTCCGCGCGGCCGGTCACGGCGGATAGCGGCATGCCGCCGGCAATGCCCTTGGCCATGGTGATCAGATCCGGAACCACGCCCTCGTGCTGGACGGCGAACCACTCACCCGTCCGGCAGAAACCGGACTGCACCTCGTCGGCAATAAAGACCACGCCGTTGGCACGCGCCCACTCTGCCAGCCGGGGCAGGAAGCCTTCCGCCGGGACGATGAACCCGCCCTCGCCCTGGATCGGTTCAATCAGCAGGGCGGCGAGCTGGTCGGCGCCGATTTGCTTCTCGATGGCGAGGATCGCCCGGTCCGCGGCTTCGACGCCGGTGATGGCAGGGTTTTCCTCCCGGTACGGGTAGCTCATCGGCATCCGGTAAATTTCCGGGGCGAACGGACCGAAACCGGTTTTGTACGGCATGGCCTTCGCGGTCAGCCCCATGGTGAGGTTGGTGCGCCCGTGGTAGGCATGGTCGAAGGCCACTACGGCGTTGCGTCCGGTGGCGGACCGGGCAATCTTCACCGCGTTCTCCACCGCTTCGGCACCCGAGTTGAACAGCACGGTGCGCTTTTCGAAGTCCCCAGGCGTCACTTCGGCCAGCCGTTCGGCTACGGCTACGTAGCCCTCGTACGGGGTGACCATAAAGCAGGTGTGCGTGAAGTGCGCGGCCTGCGCCTGCACGGCAGCGACGACGGCGGGATCGGACGCACCGACGCTGGTCACGGCAATGCCGGAACCGAGGTCGGTGAAGGCGTTGCCGTCCACGTCCAGGATGATCCCGCCGTCGGCGTCGGCTGCGTACACGGGGACGCTGGAGGCGACCCCCTTGGCCACCACTGCGGCACGGCGTGCCTCCAGGGCAGCGGACTTCGGGCCCGGGAAGGAACCGCTGATCCGGCGTTTCTGTTCCAGCCGGTAGCTGGGGGCGGTGACGGAAGTGCTCATGATGCTGCCTTTCAAAAATGTGCCGTAGGGGTTGGAGACGCGGGACTCAGGCGTCCAAGGCGGTCATCACGTGCTTGATCCGGGTGTAATCCTCCACCCCGTACATGGACAGGTCCTTGCCGTAGCCGGAGCTCTTGAAGCCGCCGTGCGGCATTTCGGCGGTGAGCAGGATGTGGGTGTTGATCCAGACCGCACCGAAGTCAAGGTCCCGGGACAGGCGCATGGCCCGGCCGTGGTTGGTGGTCCAGACGCTGGAGGCGAGCGCATATTCGACACCGTTGGCCATTTCCACGGCCTCGTCTTCGCTGCCGAACCGCTGCACGGTGATGACCGGGCCGAAGGTTTCCTTCTGCACAATGTCATCGTCCTGGCGGGCACCGCTGATGACAGTGGGCTCGAAGAAGAACCCCTTCGCCCCGGCCCGGCGTCCGCCGGTTTCCACCTTGCAGTGCGCCGGAAGCGCATCAATGACCGCGTTCACGGCGTTGAAGTGGTTGATGTTGTTCAGCGGCCCGAAGTAGTTGTCTTCGTCGTTGTCGCTGCCGGTTTTCAACCCGCGGGCCGCTGCCACCAGCTTCTCCACCAGGGCGTCATGGGCGGAATCTTCCACGAGCACGCGGGTGATGGCTGTGCAGTCCTGCCCGGCGTTGAAGAAGGCGAACTCGGCCACTGCCTGCGCGGTGCGGTCCAGGTCGGCGTCGGCGAAGACCACGGCCGGTGCCTTGCCGCCCAGTTCAAGGTGCGCGCGTTTCAGGCCCTTTGCCGCACCGGAGGCCACGGCAATGCCGGCCCGCACCGAGCCGGTGATGGAAACCAGGCCGGGTACGGGGTGCTCGACCATCAGGGCGCCCGTTTCCCCGGTGCCCAGGACCACATTCAGCACCCCGGCAGGGAAGATGTCCTGCACCAGCCGGGCCAGGACCAGCGTGGATTCCGGCGTGGTGTCGGAGGGCTTGAGCACCACGGTGTTTCCGGCAGCCAGAGCGGGGCCGATCTTCCAGACGGCCATCAGCAGCGGATAGTTCCACGGGGCCACCTGTGCGACGACGCCGATGGGTTCACGCCGGACAAAGGAGGTGTGCCCCTCGAGGTATTCCCCGGCGGACTTGCCCTCCAGCAGCCGGGCGGCACCGGCGAAGAACCGGAGCTGGTCCGCCCCCACGGCCACTTCCTCCGCGGCAATCAGCGAGCGGACCTGCCCGGTGTTGCGGTGCTGGGCTTCCACCAGCTCCTCGGAATTGGCTTCCAGGGCGTCGGCCAGGCGCAGCAGCAGGAGCTGGCGCTCGCTGGGCGTGGTGCGCTTCCAGGTCCGGAACGCAGTTGCGGCGGCATTCATGGCGGCATCGACGTCGGCCTCCACCGACACCGGCGACACAGCCACCACCTCGCCGTTGGCGGGGTTCACGATGTCCAGCACCTCCGTTCCGCGGGAGGAGACGAATTCGCCGTTGATGAAGTTCTGCAGTATCTGCGCCATGCCGGGGTCCTTTCGGAAACGGGCCGGGCGTGCACCCGGGATACCCCAAACGTACTGTGCGGTCCGGATCACATCCAGAGCCATCCGCACAGACAGACTCCGGAGTAACGGTGCAGTTGCCCAACGGCTTCGCTCCTATAGTGGAGCCATGTCGATCACTCTTCCGGATCTGCTGGCCGCCGGCGGACTGAACCTCACCCGCCACGGTTCCGCACCGTTGTCGGACCGGCCCATCCAATGGGTGGCGGTGACCGAACTCGAGGACCCCTCCCCGTTCCTTGGCGGAGGCGAAGTAGTGCTAACCACCGGACTGCGGCACAGCAGCGTGGCTGCCCAGCGGCGTTTTGTGCAGAGCGTGGATAAGGCCGGCGCCCTGGGCATCGGCTTCGGTACGGGGCTGAGCCACGGCACGGTGCCCGGTCCGTTGCTGGCGGAAGCGGACCGCAGAGACCTGCCCGTTTTCGAAGTGCCTTACGACACCCCCTTTATGGCGTTGGGGAAGCTGGTGGCCGATTCGCTTTCGGCCGAGCATGTGACCCACCTGCACCAACTGCTTTCCGCACACCAGGTGCTGGCCGAAGCGCTGCTCAGCGGCAAAGGGCTTCCCCGGCTGCTCACCGAGCTGTCCCGCCTGGTGGCGGCCGAGGTGGCCCTGTTCCAATACGGAGCACCGGTCTTTGCCACCGCGCAGCCGGACTCGTCCTGGCGTCGGATACCCGTTGCCACCGGGATGCGCGACCGCTGTACCCTGGCCATCGCGGAACCCTTTGTGCAGCCCGACGTCGTGGCCTACGCCTCCAGCCTGATTGGCGTGGAACTTAGCAACCAAGCAGCACGCCGGGCCAGCAGCCGAAAGGTCACCGGGCAGCTCCTGGGCGACGTAGTGGAGGGGAGACTGGCCGGGGCGGACGCCGCCGTCCGGCTCCGGTCCGCCGGCATCGACACGTCGCAGAGGCTGTTGATCCTGCTGGTGGAGGCCGCCTCGGGACAGGTCCGCGGCCTGCCGGCCCTGCCGCTGCCGGCAATGTTCGACGGCGCCCCCACCGGCGTGTACGGCAAGCGCCTGGCAGTGGTGGTTCCGGCTTCTGACGGGCCCAGGCTGGCCGAGGCGCTCAGCTCCTTCCTTTTTGGCGCCGGACTCACGGCCAAGGTGGGAGTGGGAGGCGCGTACACGGAACCGGGAGGACTGCGCTGGAGCTACTACGAGGCCCGCGAGGCGCTGCAGCGCGGCGCGGCCGTCAACGAACCGGAGCGCCTCAGCCTCACGTCCCTGCTGATGGCAGGCCGGGATGTTCCGCTGGCCGATCTGGCCGCGGAAGCACTGGGCCCGCTGGAAGCCTTCGACAACCGGCACGGAGCCCAGCTGCTCCCTACCCTGGACACCTATCTGGCCCTCAACGGATCCGTGGCCGCTGTAGCCGCGGATCTGAACCTGCACCGCAACACTGTGCGCTACCGGCTGGCACAGATCGCGGAACTCACCGGCTACGACCCGGCCGTCACTGCCGACCGCGTCCACCTCTTCCTGGCCCTGAGCGTCCGGCGGCTGGGCGGCTGAAGCTGGCCCGCTGATTCCAGGCAACCGGGTCGGCAGCCTGATTCCGGGCAGGTAGGCCCGCACGGTTAACCTGTAGGGATGACCTTAACCGCGCAGGCCAGGACTATCCGCTGGCAGGGACTGGATGATCCGGAGCGCACGGACACAGCTGTGGTGTCCTTCCGGGAGCGGGAACTTGCTGCCGCCGGGACCTCGGTGACCCCCGGGTACACGGTTACCTGGACGCTCTCCACCATCCCGGGCTGGGTGACCCGGCATCTGTCGGTCCGTGTGAAGGGCAACGGCTGGGCCCGGACGCTGCTGCTCGAACGCAGCACCGAGGGCCGGTGGACAGCGGAAACCACGGCCTCCGGCAACACCGGCCTGCCCGCTCCGGGGCTGGAGGATCCGCGCAGCTTGGACGAGGCCCAGGACGCCGATCTGGGACTGTGCCCGCTGACCAACACCATGCCCATCCTCCGCCTGGACCTGCTGAACGGGTCCGCTCCCCCGGATGAAACGCAGCTGACCATGGCGTGGGTGGAGATCCCCAGTCTGCGGGTGCTGCCCAGCCGGCAGGTCTATTCGCAGGTGAGGCCCTATTCACCGGAGTCCGGGCGCGCCGTCGTGCTCTACAGTTCCGATACCGGCGGGTTCACCGCCGAACTCGAGGTGGACGCGGACGGCGCAGTGCTCAACTACCCGGGCCTGGCGGCCCGCCTGTCCTAGCGCGGTGGTGCACGGCCGCCGCCGCGTCCCCGCTAGGATTGGAATACATCCACTCACCGCACGCTTGGAGACCACATGAGTGAAATTTTCCTTGATCGATTCCGCGCCCTGGTCCCCAAGTACCTGGAGGACAACTGGCGTGAAGAGGACGGCATCCCCGAGCACGAACTCGATGCCATGCTCGCCGCCCATGATTTCAACATCCCGCTGGTGCTGCGCGAGTTCTACCTCGCCGTGGGCGGGTGCGAGGACCTCATGGAGGCATTCCACTTCTTCTGGGATCCGGATGAGCTGGAAATCGAAGACGGGTACCTGCTGTTCCTCGAAGACGAGGATGAGAAGTTCGTCTGGGGCATCCGCGAGGACCAGCTGGACGTTCCCGATCCCATTGTGTGGCGCCGCAACAACGCCCGCGGGGACTGGCAGAGCGAAGAAGGCACCCTGAGCGAATATGTCCTGGACATGTTCGAGTGGATTTTCGAAGAGGACGAAGACGAGGACTGAGGCTTTAATGAAGGAACTGTCGAGCGAAACCGCCTGGACCAGCCACGCACCGGAGGGCTATGAATGCCCGTTCTGCGACATGGCCTCCGGGGAGTTCCGGTTTCCCGGCAACCTCTGCGAGCCCGGGGACCTCGTCTACTCGGATGATCTGGTGCTGGCCTTCATCGCCTCCCACGGTTTCGACCCGGAGCCCGGCCATGTCCTGGTCACTCCCCGCGCCCATTACGAGCTGCTGTATGAACTGCCCGACGACGTCGCGGCCCGGATCATGTTGGTGACCCGCGACATGGCGGTCGCCATCAAGAAGGCCTGGCACCCGGACGGCGTCACCACCCGGCAGCACAACGAGCCCGCCGGCAGCCAGCACGTGTGGCACTACCACCAGCATGTGCTGCCGCGTTGGACCAATGACGGGCTGTATTTCACCCCAAAGCGGCCCATCGTGCCGCCGGCCGTCCGTGCCCGGAAAGCCGCGGAGCTGCGCGCCGTCCTGTAGGGAAGGCTGTCCTAGTAGGGGCGCCGGCTTTTGGGGGCCGTCCTACCTGCCCGAAATCTTCGCCACAGTGTCCCGTGCCGTCGCGCCGACGCCGATGAGCGTGGCTGAGGCAGATCCGGTCCAATCCCCGTATCCCAGGAAGAACAGATCGGGGCCGTCGACTGAGCGGGTGCGCAGCCGGGCATCCGTAGCCGGAACACCGTTGCGGATAGCCAGGCCGAGGGGCCTCAGGTGCTGCAGGTCCGGCCGGAAGCCGGTGCACCAAATAACCGCATCAGCGCGGAGCTTCTCCCCGTCCTCCCATTGCACCCCCTCCGGGACAAAGCGGAAGAACATCGGCCGGGCCTTCAGCAGGCCGGCGTCGCGGGCTTTCCGCACCGCGGGAACGGCAACAATGTCACCTATGTCGGCGATACCGGCTGGTGCAGGCTCTCCCGCCGCGAGGGCTTTGCTGCGGCGTGTGGCGATAGAGAACAATGCCCGGCCGTCGACGTCGTCGGGCAGGTAGCGCGGCGGATGCCGCGTCACCCAAGTCACCGACGACGTTGGGGCGAGATCCGCGGCGATCTGCGCCCCCGAGTTGCCGCCGCCCACCACCACTACGTTTTGTTCGGCGAAAGGCTCCGGTCCCCGGTAGCCGGCGGTGTGCAGCTGCCGGCCGGTGAACTGCTCGCTGCCGGGCACCGCAGGGATGTACGGGGTAGCCCAGCTGCCGGTGGCGTTGATGATCGCCCGGCTGGCCCACTGCCCGTGGTCGGTGTCAGTGAGGTAGCCGCCGTCAGTGAGGTAGGCGCCGCCGTCGATCCTCCGCACAGCGTCGACCCGGACGGGCCGGTACACCGGCAGGTCATAGCGGGCCTCGTAAGTGCGCAGATACTGCGCAACATGCTCCGCCGAGGGGTTGCCTTCACCCGTCCAGGCGGGCATCTGGTAGCCGGGCAGGGAGCTGTAGGCAGCCGGGGAGAACAGTTCCAGGCTCTTCCAGTAGTGCTGCCAGGCACCGCCGGGCTGTCGGTTGGCGTCGAGGATGGCGAAGGTGGGCGCTGGCCCGGACCGGCCGGTGGCCTCGTCCCGCCGCAGGCGGTTCAGGTAGTAGCCTGCAGCGAGACCGGCCTGGCCTCCCCCGATCACCAGGACATCGACATCCCGGGACTGGTTTTCAGTCATAGGGGCTCAGTCGCCCTCGGCACCGGTGAGGTCGCGGTGCAGCTGACGGACCCTGCGCTGGATGTCGTCGCGGACCAGGCGCATCCTGTCCATTCCTTCGATGCCGCGTTCGGAGGGTTCGTCGGTGTCCCAGTTCTCGTATCGGGTGCCGGCCGGGACGGTCACGGCTGCTTCGCGGCCAAGGGTCACGACGACGTCGGCCGCCCGCAGCGCCTCGTCCGTCACGGCCTTCGGGGTCTCGGCGCTGATGTCGATACCGAGTTCGGCCAGCGATTCCGCTGACTGGGCATTCAGTGCCGTACCGGGTTTGGTCCCGGCCGAGCGCACGTCCACGGTTTCACCGGAAAGGTCCTTCATCAGCCCTGCCGCCATCTGCGACTTGCCTGCGTTTTTCACGCAGATGAACAAGACGCTCGGTGTACCCGGCATTCAGTCCCCCTGTTCCGCGGAGCGGCCATGCTTCAGTCCGGTGGGAATACCCAGGAACGCCGGTTCGGGTGTGCTGCAGCAGGAGGATGCCGCCGGTGCGGTTTCCTCTGCTGCCGCAATGCCGGCATCCGTCCCGCAGCACGACGCCGAGGAAGACGCCGCGGGGGCCGCGGAGACAGGTTCCGGTGCCCCGCAGCAGGACGACTCCGCTTCCGTGGCCGGCACAGGCTCCGGCGCGGCTCCGCAGCAGGAAACGGACACGACTGAACCCGCAACGGCCGGTGCATCACAGCTTGACGCTGTGTCGCAGCTGCCGCCGAGATCGGTGGAGCAGACTCCGGTTTCGGGCAGGACCAGCTGCACGTCGTCGGCAGCCTGCTGGTCTCCTGCCAACGCCGCCGCAATGGAGCGGACCTGCTCGTAGCCGGTGGCCATCAGGAATGTGGGTGCCCGGCCGTAGGACTTCATGCCCGCAACGTAGAAATCCTTCTCCGGGTGGGACAGCAACTGGGCGCCGTGCGGTGCCACGGTGCCGCAGCTGTGGAACTCGGGATCGATCAGCGGCCCGAGCCCCCGCGGGGCCTCAACCGACGGGTCCAGGTCCAGCCGGATTTCGCGCAGCATCTCCAGATCCGGGCGGAAACCGGTGGCCGGAACCAGCAGGTCCACGTCAAGCTGCTTCCCGCCGTACGGCGTAGTGCCAACTACCGACAAGGTGTCTGAGGTTTTGAAGCCGGTGATGGTGAAGGCCGTGTGCAGCTCGATTCGTCCGTCCGCCACGAGGGTACGCAGCCGGCTGCCGAGCGCCCCGCGGGCGGGCAGGCCGTCCAGGTCGCCGCCGCCGTAGACATTGGCAGCGGAGGCGCTGCGGATGGCCCAGCTGATCCGGGTTCCCGGTTCCTGCTCGGCCAGTTCCCCCAGTGCCAGCAGGGTATTCGCAGCCGAGTGGCCGGCGCCCACCACCAGGACATGCTTTCCGGCGAACCGGGAACGGTCGCGGCCAACTACGTCGGGCAGCGGGCGGGTGATCAGCCCTGCCGCGACGGCGTCCGCTTCCCCGACAGCCGGCAGTCCGGCCTGACCCAGCGGGTTCGGCGTTTGCCAGGTGCCGGAGGCATCAATGACGGCGCGGGCCCGGTAGTCGGTAACGGTTCCCTCGGCATCTTCGACCCGGAGAAGGAACGGGCTGTCCTCCCGGCCACCGGTGCGCGTTTTGTCCAGGCCTTCGCGGCTCACAGCCACAACCCGGGTGGAGGTGTGCAGCGAAGCGGCAATCCCGGGGACAGCAGCAAGCGGCCGCAGGTACTGCTCCTCCAGTTCGGCACCCGTGGGCAAGGCCTCGGCATCCGGCTCCTGCCACCCGGTACCGGCGAGCAGACGGCGGGCGGCGGCGTCGACGTCGTACCGCCACGGCGAGAACAGCCGGATGTGCGCCCAGGACGCAACCGCAGCCGCAGGCGTTGCACCGGCCTCGAAGATGACCGGCGTCAGTCCGCGCTCAATCAGGTGCGCGGCAGCTGCAAGGCCCACGGGGCCTGCACCGATCACGGCGACGGGAAGTTCGGACATCTCAGTGTTGTCAGTGTTCTCAGTGGTGTCAGGCACGGGTGTTTCCTCTTCGGTGCGGGTGGTTACTTCGCGTGGAGCAAGTCTTCGATCAGGGCGGAGATCCGGGCCTTGATTTCGTCCCGGATGGGCCGGACCGCCTCAACGCCCCGTCCGGCAGGGTCCTCGAGTTTCCAGTCCTCGTAGCGTTTGCCCGGGAAGATCGGGCAGGCATCGCCGCAGCCCATGGTGATCACGACGTCGGAGGCCTGCACGGCCTCGGTGGTCAGGACCTTGGGCAGCTCGGCGGACATGTCGATCCCGTCTTCGGCCATGGCCTCCACGGCTGCGGGGTTGACCGAATCGGCGGGTGCTGAGCCGGCAGAGCGGACCTCGATCCGGCCCTTCCCCAATGTGCGGAGGTAAGCGGCGGCCATCTGCGAGCGGCCGGCGTTGTGCACGCATACGAACAGGACAGAGGGCTTGGTTTCGGTGGCTTTGGGGGTGCTCATCGGTTCGTCATTTCTTGAGATGCGGTGACTGGAGAGGCAGCGGCAGGCCAGTATTTCTTCTGCGCCCGGAGTGCGGCGTAGACCAGGGCAACCAGGACGGGAACTTCGATCAGGGGCCCGACGACGCCGGCCAGCGCCTGCCCGGAGGTCACCCCGTAGGTGCCGACTGCCACGGCGATGGCCAGTTCGAAGTTGTTTCCGGCGGCTGTGAACGCCAGCGTAGTGGTGCGCGGGTAGCCCAGCTTCAGGACCTTGCCCAGCAGCATGCCCACACTGAAAACCACCACAAAATAAACCAGCAGCGGCAGGGCAATCCTGGCCACGTCCAGCGGATGGGAGGTGATTCCATCGCCCTGCAGGGCGAACAGCAGCACGATGGTGAACAACAGGCCGTACAGGGCCCACGGTCCGAGCTTCGGCAGGAAGGTGCCTTCGTACCAGTCCCGGCCCCGGGCCCTTTCGCCCAGGGTGCGGGTGAGGAAACCGGCCAGCAGCGGGATGCCGAGGAAGATCAGGACACTGAGTGTGATGGCCCAGAAGGAGAACCCGACGCTGGTGGTTTCCAGGCCGAGCCAGCCGGGCAGCACCTGAAGGTAGAACCAGCCCAGGGCGCCGAACGCGAGGACCTGGAACACGGAATTGATGGCCACCAGCACGGCGGCGGCTTCGCGGTCCCCGCAGGCCAGGTCATTCCAGATCATCACCATGGCGATGCAGCGCGCCAGGCCCACAATGATGAGGCCGGTCCGGTACTCGGGCAGGTCCGGCAGGAAGATCCAGGCCAGCGCGAACATAAACGCCGGTGCGGCCACCCAGTTAAGGATCAGCGAGGTGACCATCAGCTTCCGGTCCGCCACCACCTTGGAGGTTTCGTTGTATCGGACCTTGGCCAGCACCGGATACATCATCACCAGCAGGCCGACGGCGATCGGCAGGGACACGTTGGAAACCTTCACCGAGTCCAGTGCCGGGCCGATGCCTGGAACCAGCCGGCCCAAGAGCAGTCCGGCTGCCATCGCGGCGAGGATCCACACGGGCAGGAAGCGGTCCAGCATCGACAGCCGGGCGGTGACCGGGCCGGTCTGGGGTGGTGCGGCGGGGGTGCTCACGAAACTCCTCAGAGATTTGGGGCGACACACATCGAGCAATATCGATGGGTATCGATTTCGAGTATTCCCGCAGGCATCGACGAATGTCAATCCGAGTGCATAATGGACGGGTGACCACTGTTCAGACCGCTTTCACCCCTGCGTCCGATGTGTTCGAAGCGTCCGATGTGCCCGATGTGCCCGATGTGTCTGAAGCCTGCTGCACGCCGCTGACCAAAGAGGCGCTCAGCGCCGAGGACGCCCAGCGGTTTGCCCAGCTGCTCAAGGCTGTTGCCGAACCGACGCGGCTGCGTCTGGTCTCACTGATTGCGGCGCAGGAGAACAAGGAAGCGTGTGTCTGCGACCTGACTGAGCCGATCGGCCTGGGCCAGCCGACCATTTCCCACCACCTGAAGATTCTGGTGGATGCCGGAATCCTGCGCCGGGAAAAGCGCGGCGTCTGGGCTTACTACTCCATCATTCCCGGCGCGCTCGAACGGGCGGCTGCCGTTCTCGCTCCACGGTAGGCATGATGCCGTCCGGACCCGGTGCCGAACCCGGTGCGTTACCCTCCGGGCCCTCACGGTGCAGGACTGGCCAGCGGTGCGCGGGATCTATGCGGAAGCAATTGCCGCCGGCCGGGCCACCTTCGAACGCCGGCCGCCGGACTGGAAAAGCTTCAATTCCACCCATCTGACCGAACACACAGGATTCTCGCGTGTGCCGGAGAAGAGACCGTGGGGTGGGCGGCAGCCGCACCCTGCTCCTGGAACGGCGCAGCGGCAGTGCCGGCGCAGACGCCGGCTAAGCCCCGTGGTTCACTTACACCTCGCGGTTCACCACTGCACGGGCAAACGAGACCAGGGCTTCCTTCACCACGGAGTCGGGCAGCGGAGCGAGGGCCGCCACGGCGTCTTCGGACCAGCTGCGGGCCACGGCCCAGGACTCTTCCGTCACCGGGCTGTTGCGCAGGGCGGCCACGGCTTCGGCCAGGGCCTCGTCCGAGGACAGGTCCCGCTCCACCAGGGCCAGCGCTGCTGCGGCATCGGCATCGCCGGCAGCCGCTGCACGGCGCAGCAGCAGGACGGGAAGCGTGGGCACGCCCTCGCGCAGATCGGTACCCGGGGTCTTCCCGGACTTTTCCTGCATACCGGTCACGTCAATCACGTCATCGGCCAACTGGAAGGCAATGCCCACCTTTTCGCCGTATTCGACCATGATGTCAATGACGTCCTGGCCGGCTCCTGAGAACAGCGCACCGAACTGCCCGGAAGCGGCGATCAGCGAACCGGTCTTGTCCGCGATCACGGACAGGTAGTGCTCCAACGGGTCCTGGCCCTCGGCCGGGCCCATGGTTTCATGCAGCTGCCCCATGCACAGCCGTTCGAATGTGTGAGCCTGGATAGCCAGGGCCGGTCCGCCAAGCGCGGAAACCAGGCTGGAAGCACGGGCAAAGATCAGGTCGCCGGTCAGCACCGCCACGGAGTTGCCCCAGATCTCATGTGCTGTGGGGGCGCCGCGGCGGTAGGGAGCCTCGTCCATCACGTCATCGTGGTAGAGCGTGGCCAGATGCGTCAGTTCCACGACGACGGCGGACTGGATGACCTTGTCCCCGGCTTCCTCCCGGCCGAGGTGGGAGGCCAGCAAGGTCAGCAGGGGCCGGATCCGCTTGCCGCCGGCTTCCACCAAGTGCCGGGAGGTGGTGTCGGCGAACGGATCAGAGTTCGCAACGGCCTCGCGCAGCCGCACCTCCACCTGTTCCAGGGAGGCGACCATGGAAGGCCCAAGCCTGGGATCCTCCGCCAGCAGCGCGAACCCCGGGGGCAGTGTGGAAGTGCTCGACCCGGACTCCGGGCTGGTGTTGGTGGATTCAGTCACTGTTCAAGACTAACTATTCGTCGGAACGGGTGGGCAAAGAGGCGAAACGTCAGGGGCGCCGGGGTGACAAACGGGAAGGTTCTCCCTGGTTGCCTGCCGCCGGAACGAGCATTTCCAGTAAGGCAATCACTCTATCCTCAATGCCCTTGGAGTTGCGGTCCGTGAGGTTGGCCAGCATCCGCACCACAAAGCGCATCAGCACGGGGATGGGCATTCCGGTGCGCAAAGCCAGCTTCATGACCGCAGGTTTGCCGATCATCGAGGCAAAAATGCGGCCCAGGGTGAAGTGGCTGCCCCACTCGTCCCGGATGTGCCTTGCGTAGGCCTGGAGTTCGACGTCGAACGCGGCCCGTGAGGAGAGCAGCCCGGGATCCAGGGATGCCCCCTGGCCTTCGATGATGTGTTCGGCCGCGAAGCGGGCGGATTCCATGGCGTAGGAAATGCCCTCACCATTGAACGGGCTGACCATCCCGCCGGCGTCACCCAGCAGCAGCAGTCCGGGTGAATAGTGCGGAGTTCGGTTGAAGCCCATCGGCAGGGCAGCGCCGCGGATTTCTCCCACCTGGTTCTCCGGGGTGAATCCCCACTCGGCGGGCATGCCCGCGGTCCAGTCGCGCAGGACCTTGCGGTAGTCCAGTTTCCCGAATTCCTTCGAGGAGTTCAGGATGCCCAGGCCCACATTGGAGGTGCCGTCCCCCACGCCGAAGACCCAGCCGTAGCCGGGCAGCGGGTTGCCGGCGGCGTCGGGCAGCTCCAGCCAGCCTTCCATCCAGTCATCGTTGGTGCGTGGGCTCTCGAAGTAGGTGCGGACGGCCACGCCCATGGGCCGGTCGTCCCGCTTTTCGATCCCGAGGCTCAGCGCGGTGCGGGTGGAGTTTCCGTCAGCGGCCAGCACGACGTCGGCCAGGAACGTACGCTCCTCACCGGTGCGCCGGCCGTTCCCGTCCAGGACGTTGGCGACAACGCCTTCCACGCGTCCGTCCTCGCCGCGGACGGCTGACGTGACGGAGTGGTGTTCAAGGATTTTTGCGCCGGCTGCCTGCGCGTGCCGGGCCAGGGCTTCGTCGAAGCCGAGGCGGGTGCGGATCAGCCCGTAGTCGGGGAAATCCGAAAGCGCCGGCCAGGGCAGCTCAATCGTCCGGCCGCCGGCAATCAGCCGCAGGCCCTTGTTCCGGCGCCAGCCCTCGGCTTCCTCATGCGGCAGGCCGAGCAGTTGGATTTCACGCACGGCCCTGGGCGTCAGCCCGTCGCCGCAGACCTTTTCGCGCGGAAAGGCAGTCTTCTCAAGCACGGTGACATCCACCCCGGCCGAGGCGAGGTAGTAGGCGGCCGTGGAGCCAGCGGGGCCGGCTCCGACAATCAGGACCTTCACTTCGCCGGAGATCCCCCGGACTTGGCAGCGGGCTTCACGGCGCGGTGCACAGCCACAATGCCGCCGGTGAGGTTGCGGTAGGCCACATCCTCCCAGCCGGTCTCGGCTATCCAGGCCGCCAGTCCGTCCTGGTTCGGCCAGGCCCGGATGGAT
This sequence comes from Arthrobacter sp. zg-Y750, assembly GCF_020907365.1. Classification (NCBI taxonomy): domain Bacteria; kingdom Bacillati; phylum Actinomycetota; class Actinomycetes; order Micrococcales; family Micrococcaceae; genus Arthrobacter; species Arthrobacter sp. zg-Y750. Next base: position 62,421 of record NZ_JAJJOC010000003.1, read on the forward strand.
TCGGCCAGATAGACGTACGCGTCCGGGTTGGAGGCCACCTTGCGGGCGATCGAAGGCAGTGCCCGCATGAGGTATTCGGTGTACATGGTCCGCCATACCGGGAGGACCGGGGAGGAGAACTCCGCAATCACCAGGCGGCCGCCGGGCTTGGTCACGCGGAGCATTTCGCTCAGGGCCTTCTTCGGCTTATTCACGTTCCGCAGCCCGAAGGAGATGGTGGCGGCGTCGAAGGAGTTGTCCTCGAACGGGAGGTCGGTGGCGTCGCCGGCCACGAACTCGATATCGGGGCGGCGGCGCTTGCCAACCGTGAGCATGCCGATCGAGAAGTCGCAGGCCACGACGTCGATCCCGGCGTCGGCGTAGGGCTCGCTGGAGGTGCCGGTGCCGGCGGCCAGGTCAAGGACCCGCTGTCCGGGCACGGCGCCGACGGCGTCCACCACGATTTTGCGCCAACGGCGGGTCTGCCCAAGGGACAGCACGTCATTGACGACGTCGTATTTAGGTGCCACGTCATCAAACATGGCAGCAACTTCATCCGGGCGTTTTTCCAACGATGCGCGGTTCACCCTGTCATTGTCTCAAAGAATAGGGATGCCGCCGAACCGCCCCGCGGCAGTGTCTCCTTGCTCTCCCCTGCGGGCCGCCGGTAACGGGCGCGACCCGGCGGCGGAGTAATGTGGAATCACTATGACCACCCTGCGTTCTGTGACAGTGCCTGTCGGTGAGCTTTCCGCCACCATCGGCCTCCTTGAGTATCTGGTTCTTGACGAGCAGCTGTGCTGGATCCGGCAGCAGGAAGGACTGGTCGGCTTCGGCGAAGCTGCCCGTTTCACCTCCACCGGTCCGGAACGCTTCAGCCTGGCCGAGCAGTGGTGGCGCTCCGTCCTGGCCTCCGCAGACGTCGAGAATCCGCTGTCGTTTGCGGGCACCGGACTCGTGGCCTTCGGCTCCTTCGCCTTCTCCAAGCGCTCCCCCTTCCAGTCCCGGCTGATCGTTCCCGAGGTGGTTGTGGGGCTGCGCGATAACGAGTCATGGGTGACCTATACAACCGCGGACCCCGACGCCGAGCTGTCCGAGGAGACGGCGAAGGCCGCCCTGGCCCGCTACCTCGAAGACCTGCCGCTGTACCGCGAGCATGATCCGGCGGACCGGATTGTGCCCGGAATGCTCAGCGAGTCCGAGTGGAAAAACGCCGTGGCCCGTTCCGTGGCCCACATTGCCGCCGGAGACCTGAGCAAGATTGTCCTGGCCCGGGACATTGCCGTGGAACTGGGCAGCCCCCTGGTGGCGTCCCAGGTGCTGCGCGAACTCGCCGTCCGGTACCGCGACTGCTGGACCTACTCTGTGGACGGGCTGATCGGCTCCACGCCGGAGATGCTGATCCGGGTGCAGGACGGCACAGCGCAGGCACGCGTCCTGGCCGGAACCCTGGACCGGGCCACCGCCCCTGCCGGAGACCCGGATTACGCGACGCGGGTACTGGCCGGATCCGACAAGCAGCAGCACGAGCACCAGATCGCCATTGACTCCCTGACCCGGGCACTGGAGCCGTTCACGTCCTCCATGACCTCCCACACCGAGCCGTTCGTACTGGAACTGCCCAACGTATGGCACCTCGCCTCCGATGTCAGCGCCGAACTGGCGGCCGACGGTTCCGGCATGGTCCCCACTCCGCTGACACTGGTGGAGGCAGTGCACCCCACGGCAGCAGTCTGCGGATTCCCCACCAGTGTGGCCGGAGAGTTAATCAGTGAGCTTGAACACATGGACCGCGGTCCGTACGCGGGCCCGGTCGGCTGGATGGACGGGGCCGGAAACGGTGAATTCGGGATTGCCCTGCGCGGAGCCGTTATTGAAAACCCCACCCGGGTCCGGCTTTATGCAGGCTGCGGAATCGTTGCAGGATCCAATCCTGCCGCGGAACTGGAGGAAACCTGGAGTAAATTCCGGCCCATGCTCGAGGCCCTCAGCTTGGACCGCCCGCGAGCTGTTGCGCAGCGAAGCGGCGACCTGGCAGCTGCTCCCGCAGCATCCTGAACCGGCCCGGCAGCACCTTTGAACCATCCCCGGGTGGGGCATTGCATAACCGTTTGGTTCGTTGCATAAATTTGCATTGGGTAGAATAGAAACTCGGAAGCTGCCGTTGTGCCTGTTTCCACCTGCTGCCGCTTCCGGAGACGGTTAGTTTCCCCCTGCGGCTTCAACCCACGACCAAAGGTTTCCAATCGCCATGCTGCACAAAGCCCGCACCGCCGTCGTCGCCGTCCTGGCCGCCGGCGCGCTGTCCCTGACCGCCTGCGGCGGGGGGACCGAAGAAGAATCCGGTCTCGGCCTGGTCAACGAAGGCTCCCTGACGGTCTGCTCCAACGTCCCGTTCGAGCCGTTTGAATACGTGGTCGACGGCGAGTACACCGGATTCGACATTGACCTCACCCGCGAAATCGCCACCGGAATGGGCCTGGACTACCAGGTGCAGAACGTCGGCTTCGACGGACTGCAGAGCGGCACCGTCCTGGCCGCCCGCCAGTGCGACATGATCGCCGCCGCCATGACCGTCACCGAGGAGCGCGCGGACAAACTGGCCTTCTCCGACCCGTATTACGACTCCCTGCAGTCGCTGCTGGTGAAGTCCGGCTCCTCCATCGCGTCCGTGGCTGACCTCGACGGCAAGAAGGTGGGCGTCCAGCAGGGCACCACCGGTGAGTCCTACGCACGGGACAACGCTCCCGAGGGCGCCGAGATCATGTCCTTCCAGACGGACGCCGAACTGTTCCAGTCCCTGCAGGCCGGCGGCGTTGACGCCGTGCTGCAGGACCTGCCGGTCAACCAGGACCACACCGAGGACGGCAAGTTCACCGTCAGCGCCACCTTCGAAACCGGTGAGGTCTACGGCTTCGCAATGAAGAAGAAGGGCACCGAAGAGCTGACCGCCGAGGTCAACAAGCAGCTCTCAACCCTGCGGGAGAACGGTAAGTACCAGGAGCTCTACGACAAGTACTTCGCGCAGTAGCTCCACTTCCGCACCGCAAGGGCCCGGCGGCAAAGTAGCCGACATGTTACCGAAATATGCGGTACGTACGCTCTAGACTGCATCCCAATACCAGCAAAGGGTGAGCCGGGCCACACAGGCCCGGCTCACACCGTCCGACGTAAGGTTGTAACTCATGTTGCGTAACACCCGCACTGCTGCCCTGGCCTTCCTGGCCGTGGGTGCCCTCTCGCTGACCGCCTGCGGCGGCGGTTCCAATGACGATGCCGGGTCCTCCGACGCCGGCAACGAGTTCAACCTCGTGTCCGACGGCGCGCTGACGGTCTGCTCGGATATCCCCTATGCACCCTTCGAGTACGAAGAAAACGGGGAGTACACCGGGTTCGACATGGACCTGATCCGCGAGATCGCCACCGGTATGGGGCTGGAACTGGAAGTTCAGGACGTGGGTTTCGACGGCCTGCAGAGCGGCACGGTCCTGGCGGCCGGCCAGTGTGACCTGGGTGCCAGCGCCATGACCATCACCCCGGAACGGGAAGAAAAGCTCGGTTTCTCCGAGCCGTACTACGACTCACTGCAGTCCCTGCTGGTTCCGGCCGATTCGGACACCAAGGCACTGGAGGACATGTCCGGCAAGAAGCTGGGTGTCCAGCAGGGCACCACCGGCGAGGCCTACGCCCGCGACAACATCCCCGACGACGTCGAAATTGTTTCCTTCCCCAGCGACGCGGAACTGTTCCCCGCCCTCCAGTCCGGCAACGTGGACGCCGTCCTGCAGGACCTGCCGGTGAACCTCGGCCACACCGACGACGGTGCCTTCACCATTGCCGAGAAGTTCCAGACGGACGAGTCCTACGGTTTCGCGATGGAGAAGGAGAACACCGAACTCATCTCCGCGGTGAACGAGCAGCTGTCCGAACTGCGCGAAAATGGTAAATACCAGGAGATCTACGACAAGTACTTCACCGAATAAGCCCAGAACCATCAATGCTGTGCCGTCCCGGGCGCCAAGGCCCGGGACGGCCCGTTTTCTCTTCTCCGGAAGGCTCCACCCTTGAAACCCTCCACCCGCAGACGCCTGGTCCAAGGCGTCCTGTACGCCGTCTTTGTCCTCGCGCTGGCAGCCGTTGTGCTGCTGGCCGACTGGGAGGCCATCGGCGAGAACTTCTTCGACCCCGAGGTGGCCCGCGAGGCCTTCCCGACCATCATCACGGTCGCCGTGAAGAACACCATCATCTACACGGTGATCGCGTTTGCCGGCGGCCTGCTGCTGGGCCTGGTTTTGGCCCTGATGAAGCTCTCCCCCGTAGCCCCCTACCGTTGGGCCGCCACGGTGTACATCGAGCTTTTCCGTGGCCTTCCGGCGCTGCTGGTGATTTTCGGTTTCGCCTTCGCCGTACCCATTGCCTTTGACTGGCGGCCCCCGGGCGGCAGTGCCGGCGCCGGCCTGCTGGCCCTCATCATCGTTTCGGGCGCGTACATCGCCGAAACCATCCGCGCCGGTATCCAGGCGGTTCCCGCCGGGCAGGCTGAAGCGGCCCGCTCGCTGGGCATGAGCCCGGCCTGGACCATGGTGTCCGTGACCCTGCCCCAGGCTTTCCGGATCATCACGCCGCCGCTGACCAATGAACTGGTCATCCTGATCAAGGACACTTCCCTGCTGTTCATTGCCGGCATGGCCCTGCAGGACCGTGAGCTGACCACCTTCGCCCGCGACTCCGTTTCCCAGACGGCCAACGCGACGCCGCTGGTCCTGGCCGCCCTGATGTACCTGATCATTACGCTGCCGCTCACCCAGCTGGTGGCAAAGCTTGAACGACACAACCAGAGAGGCAGGTAGCAGCCATGAGCGTCGAGAAGAACAGCGCCGTCGATAAAAACAGTGCCCCTGCCATCGAGGTCCGCAACCTTCACAAGTCCTTCGGCAGCAACGAGGTCCTCAAGGGCATCGACTTCCACGTGGACCAGGGCGAAGTGGTCTGCGTGATTGGCCCGTCCGGTTCCGGCAAGTCCACCCTCCTGCGGTGCGTGAACCGCCTGGAGGATCCCACCAGCGGCACCATCATGGTGGAAGGGGTAGACATCACCGATCCCGACACGGACCTGGACAAGGTCCGCACCCGGATCGGCATGGTCTTCCAGCAGTTCAACCTCTTCCCGCACCTGAACGTGCTGCGCAACCTCACCCTGGCCCAGCGCCGGGCCAAGCGCCGCGGCAAGTCCGAAGCCGAGCAGGTGGCCAAGCGGAATTTGGCCAAGGTGGGACTGGCGGACCGTGAAGGCGCCTTCCCCGGCCAGCTTTCCGGCGGACAGCAGCAGCGCGTAGCCATTGCCCGCGCACTGTCCATGGATCCGGACATGATGCTCTTTGACGAGCCGACGTCCGCCCTGGACCCCGAACTGGTAGGCGACGTGCTGGGCGTTATGCGTCAGCTCGCCGAAGAAGGCATGACCATGATGGTCGTGACGCACGAAATGGGCTTCGCCCGCGAGGTTGGCGACCGCGTGGTCTTTATGGACGGCGGCGTCGTGGTGGAGCAGGGACGCCCCGAGGATGTCCTGGGCAACCCGCAGCACGAACGCACCCGTGCCTTCCTCTCGAAGGTCCTCTAGGACTTAAGGGCCTCTAGGACTTGGGGGCCTCTGGGACTTGGGGGCCTCTGGGACTTCTCCAGACCTTCCACTCAGCAGCATCGAACGGCCCGCACCTGGAGGTGCGGGCCGTTCTTTTTTGTCGTCAGGAGCAGGTCAGTTTGTTCCAGGAGCAGGTCAGCGGCGCAGGGACGCCGCGACCGCGTCTTGGACCCGGGCGTGCAGGTTCCGGAGCATGTCCCGGGCCACGCGCACTTCCAGCACGGACCGGCCGGCCACCGGCGCCGCCAGTGCCGCTTCGAGCTCAGCGGCTGATTGGAGCAGCTGGTGCCGCACCCCGTAGCCGGCGCACAGTGCGGCCAGGTCGGCCCGGTGCGGGGTGCCGAAGAAACGCTCCACCAAGGCGGTATATTTCGGGTCCTCGCCCAGCGCGCCGTGTTCGAGAACCGAGAAGATGCCGCCGCCGCCGTCGTTGAGCACCACTATCTGCAGGTCCGGCTCATCCTCCCCCGTCCCCAGGAGCAGCGCACCGGCGTCATGCAGGAAGGTCAGGTCCCCCACCAGCAGGCGGGTCGGGATGCCGCCCGCCAGCGCAATGCCGGTGGCCGTGGAAATGGTCCCGTCGATGCCGGCCAGCCCCCGGTTCGCGTACACATCCAGCGGATGCCAGTCCGGGGCAGCAACCAGGTCCATGTCCCGGATGACGTTGGAGGAGCCGAGGACCAGGTTCGCGTCCGCGGCGTCCCAGACCAAATCGGCTACGTGCAGACCGGTCAGTTCAGCCTGCCCCTCCAGCATGTTGGTGATGGTGCTACGCGCCGCTTCCGATGCTGTCTGCCAGGCCTCGAGCCAGCCGGGTGCTCCGGCGCCGGCAAATTCGAAGAGCCCGGGAATGTCGTTGATGATCGTTTCAGGCCGCCGTCCCGGCGTGAACCAGTTCACCGGGCGGGGCAGGTACAGCGCCTTCTCCACGTCGGTGCGGGCCAGCAGGGCAGCCACCGGCCGGGACAGGGTGGGGCGGCCGAAGACCACCACGCGTTCGATCTCCGGCCCAAGCTCGGCGAGCAACAGCCGGTACGCGGAAACGGCGTTGGGCCCAAAGCGCGCGTTGGAGGACGGTTCGGCGAGCAGCGGCAGCCCGGCACGTTGGGCAAAGACGGCGGCGAGTTCCCCCGCGCCGTCGCCGGCCACCACTACGGTGCGGTGCGTCCCCGGAACGGGCGGATCGGTGGCGGGAACACGGTCCTCCGCCGGGACGGGAGCTACGACGGGCAGTGTTTCCCGGACATCCGGGGCGTTGAGGAACAGCGGGTCGGTGTCGCGGGGGGTCAGCGGGTCGCGGAACTGCAGGTTGATGTGCACCGGTCCCACCGGGATGCCGGTCCCCAGCCGGGCCAGGGCGGCCGAAATGGCTCCGGCCGGGTCTGTGCCGGCTTCCACATCCTGAGCTGCCACGGGGAAGCCGGCAAAGATGCCCGGCTGTACCGTGGTCTGGTTGGCGCCGGTGCCGTGCAGTTCGGCAGGCCGGTCCGCGGAGAGCACCACCAGCGGGACACCTGCGTGGTGGGCCTCCATCACAGCCGGAACCAGTTCACCCACAGCGGTGCCCGAGGTGGTCACTACGGCTGCGGGGCGGCGTCCGCCGCGCGCCAGGCCAAGGGCTGTGAAACCGGCCACCCGCTCGTCGATCCGCACATGCACGTGCATCCGGCCCTGCAACTGCGCTTCGGCCAAGGCGTAAGCCAGCGGTGCGCTGCGTGATCCCGGGGCAATTACGACGTCGTGCACCCCGGCCGCCGCGAGGGCGGCGACGGCGGAGCGGGCGGCCTGCAGGGAACTCAACCCACTTCCGTCAATCGGTTCGGGGCTGCTGGCTGCGGGCTCAGGGCGGTGCGAAGATCCGGTCACCCTTCCATCCTAGGGTTCGGCGTCACCGGATGCGGTGCGGGCCGTCCACCGTTGACGCGCATCCCGGCCGTTCTTAGGCTGTCGGGCAAGCCGGAGCGGCACCGAACTTAAGCTGCCTCGGGCGTTTTCCGCAGCTGCCCGAGAAGGGGACCCATGCCGCTCTACTCCTACCGCTGCCCGGACTGTAGGGAATTTGATGTCTTCCTCGCGATGGGCGAAGCCACCGGCTTCATCCCCTGCCCCATCTGCGGACACGCGGCTCAGCGCCGGTTCACGGGCCCGCATCTGTCGCATGCCTCCGGCAGCGCCTACCGCCTGCTCGAAAAAACGGAGCGCTCGGCCTCGGAGCCCGGCGTCGTCGCCGTACCCGGGACCGAAGCTGCCGCCCCACGCGCCACAACGTCCGCGAACCCGCTGCACCGCAAACTTCCCCGGCCCGATTAGCTGCACCCGCCCACCCCAAGGAGAGACCATGCCAAAGACCGTCTTTTCCCTCGATTCCACCAGGACGTTCGAAGACCAGGAGAGACTCGGCCACAACCGCTGGCATCCCGAAATTCCCCCGGTCGCGGTGGTGCGGCCCGGCGATTCCTTCCGTGTGGATTGCCGGGAATGGTTCGACGGCGCCATTCACAACGACGACTCAGCCGAGGACATCCTCAACGCTCCGCTGCTCGCCGTCCATAAGCTCAGCGGCCCGTTTGCCGTCGAGGGCGCCAGGCCCGGCGACCTGCTGGTGGTGGACATCCTCGACGTCGGGCCCATCCCGCAGGAGGACAACGGCCCGCTGGCCGGACAGGGCTGGGGCTATACCGGGATTTTCGCCCGGGAAAACGGCGGCGGGTTTCTTACCGACCAGTTTCCCGACGCATACAAGGCCATCTGGGACTTCACCGGCCAGCGCGCCACCTCCCGGCACGTGCCCGGAGTGTCCTTTACCGGGCTGATCCACCCCGGCCTGATGGGCACCGCTCCCTCGGCGGCGCTGCTGCAACGGTGGAACCAGCGCGAGGGCGCACTGATCCAGACCGACCCGTACCGGGTGCCGCCGCTGGCGCTGCCGCCGGAGGCCGGGCACGCAGTGCTTGGCGGACTGCCCCAAAGCGAATGGGACAGGGTGGGGGCGGAGGCTGCCCGGACTGCGCCGCCGCGGGAGAACGGCGGGAACCAGGACATCAAGAACCTCTCCAAGGGCAGCAGGATCTTCTATCCCGTATTTGTGGACGGCGCCAATCTGTCCGTCGGGGACCTGCATTTTTCGCAGGGCGACGGCGAAATCACCTTCTGCGGGGCCATCGAGATGGGCGGCTTCATAGACCTGCGGGTGGACCTGATCCGGGGCGGGATGGACACCTACGGAGTGGGCGAGAATGCCATCTTTATGCCCGGCACCGTGGAGCCCCAGTTCTCCGAATGGCTCGCGTTCTCCGGCACTTCGGTAACGCTCGACGGAGAGCAGCGCTACCTCGATTCTCACCTGTCCTACCAGCGCGCCTGCCTGCACGCGATCGACTACCTGACCAAGTTCGGATACTCCCCCGAGCAGGCGTACCTACTGCTGGGCGCCGCCCCGATCGAGGGCCGGCTCTCCGGCGTCGTGGACATCCCCAACTCCTGCGCCACGGTCTACCTACCCACCGCGATCTTCGACTTCGACGTGCGGCCCTCCGCTGCCGGCCCGGTCCGGATCGACCCGGGCATCGGCGCGCCGCATGCGGCCAACCCGTGACGCGCGGCCTGTCTGGCAGGATGATGGGGTGCGATTAGCGCGGCCCTACGGGGGCCTTCCGCACGAAGTGAATCAGGATGCTTCCATGACCCTTCCTGCCCCCGCTCCTTCAGTGGAGCTGCACGTGCTCGCCGGCAACTACGTGATTGCCAGGCTTTCCCCCGCCGCGGAGGCGCCCGCCGGTCTCCTGGCTGCGGCGCCCCCGGACGGATTCGTTTCGATCACCCGGACGCCGCAGGAGCTTTCGATTGTCTGCCCCGCGGCGCTGGCTCCGGCAGATGCCGAAATTGATGGAACCTGGGCCGCTCTTTATGCCTCAGGCCCCATTCCCTTCGGCTTGACCGGAGTGGTGGCCTCCCTGGTTGCGCCGCTTTCGGCCGCCGGCTGCCCGGTGTTTGTGGTCTCGACCTTCGACGGCGACATCCTCATGGTTCCCTCACCGCAATTCGATCAGGCCCGCGACCTGCTGCGGGCAGCAGGTCATACGCTTCCCTAGGCCCCGGCCCCGCCGTCGACCGGGATTATTGCCCCGGTAACGTAGGACGCCCGGTCGCTGAGCAGCCAGGCGGCGACCTCGGCAATCTCCTCCGGTTCGGCCAGCCGGCCGAGCGGAACCGATGCCACTATCGACTTGACGACCCCGGGAGCAGCCTCCTCCCACGTATCGATCATTTCCGTGGCCGTACCCCCCGGGGTGATCCCGTTGACCCGGATCCCCTCGGGGGCCAGGTTCACGGCGGCAGTCTCCGTCAGGCTGTTCAGCGCCCGCTTCATGGCGCCGTAGGCGGGGAGGGTGGGGTTCGCCCGCCGGCTGCCGATGCTCGATGTGTTCACGACTGCTCCGCCGCCGCTTTTCCGCATGAGCGCGGCTTCGGCGTTCAGGGCAATCCAATGTGCCCGGAAATTTACCGTGTACTGCTCCTCAAGGTCCTCATCGGTGATGGTTTCCACGCTGCCGGGCGGCTGGATGGCGGCACCGTTGTTGAAGGCGCCGTCCAGCCGCCCATGCAGTTCCCCGACGTGGTCCAGCGCGGCACGGATGCTTGCCGGGTCCGCCAGATCCATCCGAACGGCGTCCGCCACGCCGCCGTCGCGCCGGATACCGGCCACAATGCGGTCCAGGGCTCCGGTGCTGCGGGCAGCGAGCACGACGGCGGCGCCTTCCCGGGCGAAGAGGCGTGCGGCCGCGGCCCCGATGCCCCGGCTGGCACCAGAAACGAAGACGACCTTGCCGGCAAGCAGTCCGAGGGATGGGGCTTCAATGGTTTTTGTTTGTGTCATGTCCACAGCTTTCCGCAGGCCCGGAGCCGGAAACAGGCACAGACTGTACTACTCTCCACCGGCGTCGGACGGGCACACTTAGGGGCATGGATAAGCAGGAACTTGGAGCATTCCTCCGCAGCCGCCGGGAGCGGCTCCGCCCGGAAGACCGCGGCCTTCCCCCAGGTCCCCGCCGGCGCGCCCCCGGGCTGCGCCGGGAGGAGGTCGCGGTGCTTGCACACATCTCCACCGAGTATTACGCGCGCTTGGAACAGGGGCGGGCACCCCGGCCATCGGCCGAGGTCCTGGCCGGGATAGCCGGGGCACTTGGACTGACGGATGCAGAATCCATGCACCTGCACGCCCTCGCCGGCACGGCACCCCTGCATCGCGGGATGCACCGCCGGGACGTCCGCCCCAGCATCCTGGCGCTCCTCGACCGGCTTCCCCAGACGGCCGGGTTCGTGGTCTCCGCGGCGTTTGAGGTCCTCGCCTGGAACGACCTCGCAGCCGCCCTGATGGAGGACTACGCCAAACTCGATCCCGCGGACCGCAACCTTGCGAGGAAGGCGTTCCTTCGTCCCCGGACCGAGGAGGACCTATACGGCATCAGCGACGGTGCGGAATTCCGGCAGACCGCGGTTCGGCGGCTCCGTTCGGCTCTGACCCGGTATCCGTCTGATCCGTCAGTCAGGGACCTGGTCCGGGACCTGCAGGAAGGCAGCCCCGAGTTTGCCCGGTTGTGGGACCGGCACGACGTCCAGTATGTGCCCACCCTGCGGAAAACCTTCCGCACCGCCATCGGGGATATCACCGTCGACTGCGACAGCTTGGATATGGCGGACCGTGACCAACAGCTGGTGCTCTACAGCGCCCCGGCGGGGTCCCGGGATGCGGACAATCTTGCCCTTTTGGGCTTGATCGAAGACCCCCAGCTCCCGGCCCCCGGGATGTAACGGGAAGGGTAACGGCACGAGCCGGACCTGCGTGCGTGCACTGTCGGTCCGGTGATCCTGTCGGTGCACGCCCCGGCTGTCAGAGGCGGCCGGGCAGAAGAATCGCCACCTAGGCGCGTCGGGCCAGCAGCCCGTGCACCCGCTCCAACCGGTCCAGCCACCACCGGGTGCGTTCCGCAGGGGCTGCATAGCGTTCCAGCAGTTCCTCGGACACCGTCACGTCCCGCACGGCCAGGGCGCCGCCGTCGGGCAGCAGGGATTCCCCGGTGACGTCGCCGGCCATCAGCGAAAGGGTGCCCAGCCCGCAGGCGTAGGGCAGCTCGGGCAGCGCGGCGGCCAGGGCGACGCCGGTGCGGATGCCCACTGAGGTGTCGATGGCGGAACTCACCACGGCGGGCAGCCCGGCCTGCCGGACTATGTCCACAGCCCGGCGCACCCCGCCCAGCGGCGCGGCCTTGATGACGATCAGGTCCGCGGCGTCTTCGCGGGCAACCTTCAGCGGGTCGGTTTCCTTGCGGACACTTTCATCAGCGGCAATAAGCACCGGCACCTCACGGCGGCGCAGCTCGGTCCGCACCGCACGCAGCCCGTCAATCCCGGCTACGGGCTGTTCGGCATATTCCAGCCCTGCCTCGGCCAGCCGGGTCAAGGTTGCGACGGCGGTGGGAATGTCCCAGCCGGCGTTGGCGTCCACGCGGATTCCGGCGTCGGGCAGCAGCCGCCGCACCTCGGCCACGCGGGCCAGGTCCTCTTCCGGGGACTGGCCGGCCTCCGCCACTTTCACCTTCACGGCGGATACCGTGCCGAAGCGGGCCAGCACGGCCTCCACCTGGTCCACAGGCACTGCGGGAACGGTTCCGTTTACCGGCACCGCATTCCGCACGGGTTCCGGGTAACCCAGCTCGGCGGCTTCCAGGGCCGAGGCCAGCCACGGCACGGCTTCGGCATCCGCGTACTCCGGGAAGGGGGAGAATTCGCCCCAGCCTGCGGGCCCCTGCAGCAGCAGGGCCTCACGGTGCAGGATGCCGCGGAACTTTACCCGCATGGGAATGGATACCACACGCGCACCGGCGCGCAGGGCAGGGAAATCGGTACTCATCCAGTTCGGCACCATGCCAGCCTACGCTTGTGGAGTTTTAGGCCGCCGCGGTGAAGGCAGGCTCAGGCAACGTTCACGATGATGTGGCAATCTGGAAGCAATGGATACTCGCAACTTGCTGGCACAGCGCTCCCGTGCCCAACGTCCGGCTGCGCATAATCCGGCGCTCTTCCTTTTTGCCGCCCTTGTATGTGCCGCCGGCGTTGCCGCCACCTACTGGTTCTTCGTCCGCACCACCACCGGCCAACTGGCCGACGAATCCGCGTTCAAGGAAGCCGAACTGATCGCCCTGGGCAACCATCTGCCGGTCATCTCGTTCCTGGACAACCTGCCGCTCATCTCGGTTTTCATCGCGGTGATAGTGGTGGTTTTCGTGACCATCCTGCGGCATCGGATTTCCCCTGCCGTGATTGCCCTGGGTACGTTCGCTGCAGCCAACATCAGCAGCCAGCTACTCAAACGCACCGTGCTGGACCGTCCCGACCGGGGCGTGGTGACCCTTGATTTCAACTCGCTTCCTTCCGGCCACACCACCCTTGCCGCCTCCGCCGCGGCGGCGGTCTTCCTGCTGGCCTCCCCGCGCTGGCGCCCGCTCGCGGCGCTCTTCGGCGGCAGCTACGCCATCTTGGCGGGGGCAGCCACGTTCCTGAACCTCTGGCACCGCCCGTCCGACGTCGTCGCCTCCCTGCTGGTGGTGGCGGCCTGGACGCTGGTGGGCGGCCTGGTCATGATGCGCACCAACCCGGAATGGAACTGCTGGCCGGCCACCGGCCCGGCCCAGGGGCAGGCGAAGGTCATTGCCGTGCTGTGCGCCGTGCCCGGCATCCTGGCCACCGCGGTGAGCCTGGGCCTGTACTTCTACGCCCGGTGGGATTCGGCCCCCGTGGCCACTGCCGCGCCGCTGTATTTCTGGGCAGGTCTGGCGCTGATTGTCGGAGTCGGTTTCCTGATCAGTGCCCTGGCCTGCTGGCTGTTCAGCCAGCAGGCGGGGGACCCTGCCCGACGCTAGCGGCTGCCCGGGCCTTGCGCCCGGGCACCCAGCGCCACAGCACCGCCGCTCCCAGCAGCCCAAGTACGGCGGTAGCCCCGATTCCCGCCGACAGCGAGACAAGGGCGGTTACGGCCGCGAGCAGTCCCGGCCCGCCCATGGTTCCAAGGTCCGCGAGCAGCCGCCAGATGCCCAGGAACTGCGGGCGACCCGGCGAGGGAGAAAAGTCGGCGCCAAGGGTCATCACAATGCCGGAGCCTATACCGTTGCCAAATCCGATCAGCAGAGCCGCCAGCAGCAGCCCGGTGGGTCCGCCGGCCAGCGGCAGCAGGCCCAGCCCCGCTCCCATGATCAGCATGCACGGCACAGCCACCGAGCGCCTGCCCCAGGTATCCATGGCCTTGCCCGCGGGATAAAAGATCAGCATGTCGATGGCGCCCGATAGCCCGTAGATCAGTGCCGTGGCGGTGGGATCCAGTCCAATGTGCTGGGCCCACAACGGAATCACTGCCTGTCTGGTGGCCCGGACCGCGGCGATCAGCAGCACCCCGATGCCGATGGTCCGGAACACCCGGGCGTGGCTGCGCAGGATGCCAAGGACCGTGGGTGCAGGGGCATCTTCCGGTCCGCGGCCAGCCGGCCCGCCCGGCCCTCCGGACCCGCTGGAACCGCCGGAACCGCTTGAACGGAGGGCCAGATCCGGGACCTGGAAACTGAGGATGCCTGCCCCGACGGCGGCCACGGCACCCACCCAATAGGCGCCCTGGGTGCCCAGGAAGTGGATGGCCCCGGCAGCGGCAAACGGACCGATAAAAACGCCGATCCGGTTGACGCCGCCCAGGGTGGACAGCGCCCGGGCACGGAAATGCAGGGGCACCGCCTCGGTGAGATAGCTCTGCCGGGCCAGGCCAAACACCGAGCCGGCCATCCCGACCATAAACACGGCCACGGCAAAGACCCACAGCACCGGTACGGCTGCTGCCAGGACCATGGCCAGGGCGCACCAGGCCGAGGCAGCCACAAGCGCCCATTTCTCACCGAACCGCGTGGTGACCACGGTGGCAGGCACATTGGTCAGCAGCGAGCCGACCCCGGTAAGGGTGATGAGCAGGGCAGCCAGGGCAACGGTGGCGCCGAGGCCGCGGGCGGTGATCGCCACCACCGGCAGGATGGCGCCGGTTGCCAGCCCGTAAAGCAGGGTGGGGCCGTAGGCAGGAACGGCTATGGTTCGAAGGCTGAAATCTTCCGCTGGCACGGCCCCAGACTATCCCCGCACCGGCTGCCGGACAGTGCTGTTACTTCTTCAGCCACTTCCACCGGGCAAGGGTGCGAAGCCGCGTCAGCAGCGCCCGCGACTGTTCGGGCCCGTACGGAAGGATGGGGATGGCCTTGGTCATGTCCACCGATGCCTGGTCCATGGCGCTGCGGGTCACGGCGACCGCGGTGCGCATCTTGTTCATCTGGGTGGTCACGAAATCCACCGTGACCGGTGAGCCGTGACCGGGAATGAACACCGTATACAGGTCTTCCAGGGCGGTGATCTTGCCCAGCGTGCGGATCCAGTCCTTGGGGAAGGAATCCTCGAACTGCGGGTCCGCTCCCTGCTCCACCAGGTCTCCGGTGAACAAGACGTCGCCGGCTCCGACCAGCAGGTCGTGGTCCGTGTGTCCACGGCCCAGGTGGAACAGGGTGACGGAGATGCCGCCCAGATCCAGGTCCACTGGGGCCTCATCCACCAGCTTTGTGGGCTCGGCAATTTCCGTGTGTTCACCCATCCCGGCAGCCATCTCGGGCTCGGCGTCGGCCGCCTGGGACCGGTGGGTGTTGCCGTTTTCGCGAATGCTCGCGGCGCAGCCGGCGGTGGCCCAAATGTCCTCCACACCGTTGGCCAGCATCAGGGCGTTGCCGAAATAGTGGTCGAAGTGCGCATGCGTGTTCACCGCCGTCAGCGGCAGGTCCGTCAACTGCCGGGCGGCGTCGTAAATTTCCTGTGCCATGCCGGGGCCGGCTCCGGTGTCAATGAGCAGGGCCCGCTCGTCGCCCACCACCAGTCCGGTGTTGACGCTGTAAGCGGTGTTGCTGCGCACCCAGATGCGGGGCGCAACCTCCTGCCAGCCCAGCTGGCCGGTTAGATGCTGCTGCGGTGTTTCGGTCATGTCAGGGATCCCTTCGCCGGCCCTACCAACCTATCGCGGACGGGTTGTGCGCGGCACGTATTACGGGGCAGTGGTTACAGGCCAGTCGTTACAGGTCAGTCGTTACAGGTCAGTCGTTTCGGATTGGCAGCTACAGGTCGGCCAGCACCCGGGCCGGGTTTTCGACGGCGTCGGCCACGTACCGCAGGAATCCGCCGGCAGTGCCGCCGTCGCAGACCCGGTGGTCAAAGACCAGGGTCAGCTCCGTCATTTTGCGTACAGCCAGCCGGCCGTCAACCACCCACGGTTTGTCGATAATGCGGCCTACGCCGAGGATGGCCGATTCGGGGTAATTGATGATGGCGGCGCTGCCGTCCACGCCGAACACCCCGTAGTTGTTCAAGGTGAAGGTGCCCGAGGTCAATTCGGCAGCGGTGGCGCGTCCCTCCTGTGCCGCAGCGGTCAGCCGGCGGATTTCGGTGTCCAGCTCGCGCGTTGACAGCGAATCGGCGCGCCGTACCGCGGGCACCATGAGCCCCCGCGGAGCCTGCACCGCTATGCCCAGATTCACTCCGTCGAAGGCCTCGACCGCCGCTTCGGCTCCCCCGCGGAACGCTGTCCCTGAGGCTGCGCCCGGGCGGGTGCCGGACTGTCCACCGGGACGGGCGCCGGCGCCTGCAGATTCCGCAGCCGCTTCCCCGGCCGGAACGTAGCGGGTATTCAGCTCCGGGTAGCGGGCCAGCCCGGCCAGGGTGAACCGGGCCAGGAAGGACAGCAGCGACGGAACGCCCTGGCCGTCCCGCGCCAGGTCGGCACGCAGTTCCACCAGGGCGGTCGCGTCCACGTCCACCCAGACCGTGGCCTCGGGGATCTCGGTGCGGCTCCGGCTGAGGGTCGCGGCTGCCGTGCGGCGCAGACCCCGTAGAGGGGTGCGGCTGGTGATGGCCAGTCCGGTCCGGGGATCCCGGGGTCCGGCCGGTATTGTGGCCGCCGTGCCAGCCGCAGGGGCCAGCGCCGGGGCCGGGGCAGGGGCCAGCGCCGGGGCCGGGGCAGGGGCCAGCGCCGGGGCAGGGGCCAGAGCAACCGCCGTCGGGGCAGCAACCGCCGCCGGGGCAGGGGCCACGGGCACTGAGGCGATGATGCCCGCGACAGGACCGTTGGCCGGCATCCCGCCCGGAACAGACTTGGCTGCCAGGGCCGATTGGACGTCGCGTCGCAGGATCAGGCCGTCCGGTCCCGTCCCGGTGAGACCCGTCAACCGCAGACCTGCGTCCCGGGCCATTCGGCGCACCAGCGGCGAGATGCAGCGCGGAGCTTCAGCGCCGGGATGCTGCTGCGCCGATCCGCCGGCGGCGCCGCGCTCCGCGGGGTTCGGCCCACCGGCTCGACGCTTGGGTGCGCGGGTACGCCGCGGCGCCCGGTCTGCTGCCGGGGTGCCGTAGCCGATCAGCACGTTTCCGGAACCGGCCTTTTCCTCCTGCCGGTAGGCCTCCCCCGCTGCGGAAGCCGCCGCTTCCGCAGTTCCCACCGCCGCAGCGGTTTCCAGTCCGGCAGCAGGCGCTGTTTCCAGTCCGGCAGCAGGCGCTGTTCCCAGCCCGGCTGAAGCGGCATTCGCGGTGTCCCCCTGCGACGGCTCTGCGGCCAACCGCCCCGCAGGAGCGGTATCCACCGAAATCAGGGGACGGCCGACGTCGACGCTCTCTCCCGCGCTGCCGTGCAGCTGCGCCACCCGCCCGGCGAACGGGGACGGAACCTCCACCAGGGACTTGGCTGTCTCCACCTCCGCCACTGGCTGGTCCACCGCCACGGTGTCGCCAACCGCAACGAGCCAGTTGACCAGCTCAGCTTCGGTAAGGCCCTCGCCCAGGTCCGGCAGCAGGAAAGTACGCACACTCATCGCGGCCCTCCCGCCTCTGCGCGGGTTTCCGTCTCGACGGCCCCCTCGTCACCGGCGTCCCCCTCGTCCCACTGCAGCTCGTCCACGGCCTCCAGGATCCGGTCCACGCCGGGCAGGAACCAGTGCTCCAGCTTCGGCGCAGGGTAGGGCACGTCGAAACCGGTCACCCGCAGCACCGGGGCGGCAAGGGAGTGGAAGCAGCGTTCCTGCACGCGCGCCGCAATTTCGGAGGCGACAGACGCGAACCCCGGTGCTTCGGCAATCACCACGGCCCGCCCCGTCCTGCGCACCGAGGCATCCACGGTGGCGTCGTCATACGGGACGATGGAGCGCAGGTCGATCACTTCCAAGGACCGCCCTTCCGCTTCAGCGGCAGCTGCGGCGGCCAGGGCTGTGGAGACCGACGGCCCGTAGGCAATCAGGGTGGCGTCCGTTCCGGAACGTGCAACGGCGGCCGTGCCGATGCCGCCGGCTGCCTCGGTCCCGGTCCGCACGGCATCATCGGCGGCGCGGCGCAGTGCCGGCAGATCAACGGTTTCCTTCGCCCAGTAGAGCTTTTTGGGTTCCAGGAAGACCACCGGGTCGTTGAGCCGCACCGCGGCGCGCAGCAGCGAATACGCGTCCGCGACGGTGGCCGGGGCCACCACGGTGAGGCCCGGGGTGTGCGCATAGTAGGACTCGGAGGAATCGCAGTGGTGTTCCACTCCGCCGATTCCGCCGGCGTAGGGAATCCGGATCACCAGCGGCAGCTTTACCTTGCCGCGGGTGCGGTTGGACATTTTGGCCGCATGGCTGACCACCTGCTCAAACGCCGGGTAGGCAAAGGCGTCAAACTGCATTTCCACCACCGGCCGCAATCCGTTCATCGCCATGCCCACGGCCATGCCCATAATGCCGGATTCGGCCAACGGGGTGTCGAAGCAGCGGTCGGTGCCGAAGCGGGCCGTCAGGCCGTCGGTGATCCGGAAGACCCCGCCCAACGGACCCACGTCCTCCCCGAAGACCACCACCGCGGGATCGGCGGCCATCTCGTCCGCGAGCGCCGCGTTGAGCGCCTTCGCAAAGGTCAGGGGGCCGCCGTCGGTCTCCGGTGCAGGCACCCCTGCGGGCCGGGCCTGCGTGCTGGTTGCTGCCATGGTGTGCGCCTTTCGGTCAGCCGCGGTCAAGTTCGCTGCGCAGCAGCCGGGCCTGCTCGGCCAGTTGCGGGGTGCGCCGGGTATACACGTGTTCGAACAGCTCCTGCGGGTCGGGAACGACGTCGGCGTTCAGGCCGTCGCGCATGGCGGCGGCAACCGCTTCGGCGTCGGCCGCGAGCTCGGTTTCCCGTGCATCGTCCAACAGCCCCAGTCCGCGCAGGTAGGTCCGGGTCCGGGCCAGCGGGTCCCGGGGCACCCAGTCCTGCACTTCTTCCGCGGTTCGGTACCGGGTGGCGTCGTCAGCATTGGTGTGCGGCTGCATCCGGTAGGTATGCGCTTCCACCAGGGCCGGGCCGCCGCCTTCCCGCGCCCGCTCCACCGCTGCGCCCAGGACGGCAAGGAGGGCCGCGACGTCGTTGCCGTCCACCCGCTCCCCCGGCATCCCGTACCCCACGGCTTTGTGCGCCAGGGAAGGTGCCACGGACTGGTTCCGCAGCGGCACCGAGATGGCGTACTGGTTGTTCTGGATAAAGAAGACCACGGGGAGGTGGAATACGGCGGCGAAGTTCAGGGCCTCGTGGAAGTCCCCCTCGCTGGTGGCGCCGTCTCCGCACAGTGCCAGGACCACAGTGTCCTCGCCCTTCAGCTTGGCTGCGTGGGCAACACCGACGGCGTGCAGCAGCTGCGTGGCGAGCGGGGTGGCCTGCGGTGCCACCCGGTGTTCATACGGGTCGTAACCGCTGTGCCAGTCCCCGCGCAGCAGGGTCAGCACCTGCAGCGGGTCAACGCCTCGGGACATGACGGCGACGCTGTCACGGTACGTGGGAAAGAGCCAGTCCTGGTCCCGAAGCACCGCGGCGGCGGCAACCTGGCATGCTTCCTGCCCGTGCGATGAGGGGTAGACGGCCATCCGCCCCTGGCGCACCAGCGCGTTGGCCTGGTCATTGATCCGCCGTCCGGTCACCAGCTGCGCGTACGCGTCCAGCAGGGCGTCTCCGGCGGGCAGAAGGTAGCTCGGGTGCACAGAGGCAGTGCCGTTGGCGTCGATCAGCTGCACCGGGGTGTCCGACGGGAGCAGGTTCTGCACAGCGGCGCCGGATGCGGCGTCGGGCACGCCGTTGGAGGAGGGGGCCGCCTGGGGCGGACGTCCGGGAGAGATGGTCATTACGAGCCTCCGTCCTTCAGTGCCCGCAGCGTCATTGCACGCGGGAACTTCTGTCTTGCCAGTATGCTGACCGGCGCGCAGGCATAGCCAGCATCCGCGGAAATCTTGGACGCATTGGACGGCCGGGAGTAATCTGATGGACACCTTGCAAATGTGACGCAGATTACTTGGGGAGAGCGTGGACATTATGGCAGCTACACCGGCAACCACAGCAACACCGAAGCCAACACAGGTGCTGGACGATATCGACCGGAAGATCCTGGCCGTCCTGAGGTCCGACGGCCGGGCGTCTTTTACCGCCGTGGCCCAGGCCGTGCACATTTCCCGGGCGCACGCCTATTCGCGGATCGCACGGCTCACCGACACCGGTGTCCTCAGCCGATTTACCGCCCTGGTGGATCCGGAAAAGGCCGGACTGGGCTCCTCCGCCTATGTCACCCTGAAGGTCCGCCAGCATGCCTGGCGGGAATTGAAGGACCGGCTCGTGGATATCCCGGAAATCCACCACATCGCGCTGGTGGGCGGTTCCTTCGACGTCATTGTGCTGGTCCGGGCCGAGGACAACGTCCACCTGCGGCGGGTCATCTTCGACCAGCTGCAGTCCATGCCCGGGGTCCTGGATACCCAGACGTTCCTGGTCTTCGAGGAACGCGACACCCGCTAGGACAAACGGCCCGCCGCCGGGACGCCTTACGCTGGGCGGATGACTTCCGCTGCCGTACCGTCCGCTGTCCCGTCCTCCGCTGTCCCGTCCTCCGCTTTCCCGTTGTCCGGACGGACCGCCGTCGTCACAGGTGTCAGCAGGCGCAGGGGCATCGGCTACGCCATTTCGTCCCGGCTGGCCGCCATGGGTGCCAACCTGTTCGTGCAGCACTATGCCCCCAACGACGAGGCCCAGCCGTGGGGTGCCGATTCGATCGACGACCTGCTGCGGGAGCTGCGCGGAAAACTGGTCGGTGATGCCCGGCTCGACCATGCGGGGATGGACCTGGCCCCGGCCGACGGCGCCCGGCAGCTCGTCGACGCTGCCCGGGACGCATTCGGACACGTGGACATCCTGGTCTGCAACCATGCAATGAGCGGCAGCGACGGGCGCCTGCTGGAGATGACGCCGGAGAAGCTGGACGCGCACTGGCAGGTGAACACGCGCTCCACCCTGCTGGCCACGCGGTACTTCGCCGAACAGCATGACGGACGCCCCGGCGGGCGGGTGATCTGGCTGACCTCGGGACAGTCCCAGGGGCCCATGCCTGCGGAAATCGCCTACGCGACGTCGAAGGGGGCACTGGCCGGGATCACGGCCTCGGTGGCTGACGACTTGATTGGCCGCGGCATAGTCCTCAACACCGTGAATCCGGGACCGGTCAACACCGGCTACCTCGACGACGCCACCAGGGACCGGCCCTCGGAGGAACTGGAGGCCGTGCTGGCCCACTTCCCGGGCGGCCGGTTCGGGGAACCCGACGATCCGGCGCGGCTCGTCGCCTGGCTGGTGAGCGACGAAGGCCGGTGGATGGTCGGCCAGGTACTGAACACCGAAGGCGGCTTCCGCCGCTGGTAAATGTTGCGCTCAAACCTAGACGGGCTGGCGCCCGGCAGAGGCAACCGCCGTGGCCAGGACTGAGTTAACGACCGTTTCGGAGCGGACAGATCCCAGTTCCTGCCGGAGTGCAGGGTGCTCCAGCAAATAGCTGAGGACATACGCGGACCCATACGGCTCAATGCACCTACACAAAGCCGCAGAATGAGCCATCCGGCACCGGGGCGGAACGGCGGCACGGGCGCCTCCGGGTGCCGTTCCACCAGTTCAAGCCGGTCTGAAACGGCCCGGTCTACCAGAGGGTGGAGGCAAACATGGCCGCGGCATACGACGGCGCCGGCAGCAACTGCTGCAGGCGCCGTGGTGCCGCGGGGGCGGGGTCAGTTCTCGTCGTGGCCCTGATCGGTGCTCATCTGGTCTTCTGCGGGAGGGGTTTCTCCCGGGGGAACACCGCCGCCGGGCTCCAACCCGGTGATGTTGCCATCCAGGGGATCCGGGTTGGTGCTACCGGCTTTCGCCTCGCTGTGCTCATGGTTGCCGGTGCCCTCCTGGGTCCCGGCGCCCTTTTGCGCGTCCTTGGGCTTGTCCGGATTAGCCGGATCGTTGTTCGGGTTGTAGCTGTCGGCCATGTTCCGCCTCCTGGTCTGTTTCCTGGTCCCGGCAAGCACGGTTGTAAGCATGCTTACGAGTTCTCTTCCAACCTAGCCCGGTGCGTGCCGCATCACAAGCCGGGACGCAATCCCCGGTGCTTCCGTGCGCTTCCGGACGGGATCCGGGACGCCGCTCAGCGCCGGAACACCGGCTTGCGCTTCTCCTTGAATGCTGCGAATCCCTCAGCGTAATCCGGTGTCCTGCTCAACCGCTCCTGCACCTCGTTTTCGGCATCGAGCGCCTCCCAGAAGCCCAGCCGCCGGTCCCGGATCTCCGCCACCAGCGCCTTGGAGGCCAGCAGCGCCCGGGCGGGACCGGCCGCTGCCCGCGCTGCGGCTTCCCGGGTTTGTGCGAGCAGGCCGGCAGGTTCCAGGGCGCGGCTGAACAGGCCGCCCGCCACTGCTTCGGCGCCGCTCATCAACTCGGCGGTGTAGATCAGGTCCAGGGTGCGGTGCGGGCCGAGCCGTTCGGTGAAGAGCCAGTGCCCGCCCGAATCCAGGGCCGCCCCCAGGTTCGCGAACGGCGAGCCGATCTTCGCGTCGGCGGCTACGTAGACGACGTCGGTGGCCGCGAGCAAACCCAGGCCAACCCCGAGGCAGGCGCCCTGCGCGGCAGCGAAGGTTGGCGCCGGGAAAGCGGACATTTTCCGCAGCAGCGGTTTTACGCCCTCCACCAGGTAACCCCGCGCATCATCATCCGCAGGGTTTACCCCGGAGATGTCCCGGCCGGCACAGAAACTGCGACCCTCCCCGAGCAGCAGCAGTGCGCGCACACCGGCCGCCGCGGCGTCGTCGTAGGCCCGTCCCAGCTCACCCAGTGCCTCGAAATCCAAGGCGTTGAGTTTCTGCGGGGCGTTCAGCAGGACCTCGGCCACCCCGTCCCTGATGCTCAGCTCGATCATCGGTGCCTCCTAGGCGTCGTAGTCCACGTTGACTTCGGTGCTGGTGGGCCGGCTCTGGCAGGTGAGCACGTAACCGGCTGCAAGCTCTTCCGGTTCCAGCGCGTAGTTCTCTTCCATCTCCACGGTGCCGGCCACAAGCTTGGCGCGGCAGGTCCCGCAGACGCCGCCGGCACAGGCGAACGGCACGTCCGGGCGCACCCGAAGGGCTGCATTCAGGATCGATTCCCGGGCATGGACCGGACTGGAGACCGACCCCTGCAGCCCGTCCAGCCGGAAGGTGATGCCGTAGTTTTCGCCCGAGCTGTCCGGCACAACGGGACGGCCGGATGAGCCTTCCGGCCGGTCCGGACGGCCGGTGGTGAACAGCTCGAACCGGACTTTGGTCGGATCGACTCCGCGTGCGGACAAGGCATCGCGGCACAGCTGAACCAGCTCGAACGGCCCGCAGAGGAACCATTCGTCCACAGCATCGGCCGGCAGGACCGTACCGATGAGTGCCGTGAGTTTCGCGGCGTCGATCCGGCCGGAGAGCAGCGGAGAAATGCGCTGTTCACGCGACAGCACGTGGTGCAGCGCGAACCGGGACGGGTAGCGGTCCTTCAGGTCCGCCAGCTCTTCGAGGAACATCACGTCCATGGCGGCCTTGTTCGCGTAGACCAGGTCAAAGCGGGTGGTGGCCGAAGAGGCCAGGATGGTCCGGGCAATGGCAATGACCGGGGTGATGCCGGAGCCGGCGGCCACGGCGGCAAACACCTGCCCCTCAACCTGCTGGTGTGCCGGCATGTCCGCCCGGCCGCCGCTGTATGCCGCGGAAAGGGCGGCGGGCAGGGAGCGGGACGTGAAGCTGCCGGCCGGACTCATCACGTCCAGTACATCCCCGGCCAACAGGTGCTCGTTGGCCCAGGAGGAGAACAGTCCGCCCAGGTCCCGTTTAATTGCCACCCGCAGCTCCCCCGGGCGTGGCTCGGCGCAGATGGAGTAGCTGCGCCGCAGTTCGGTGCCGTCCAAAACCTTGCGCAGGGCAACATACTGCCCGGGCAGGTAGTGGTACGAATCCACCAGGTCCGGCGGCACCGCGAAAGTGACCTCGACGGCGTCTTCAGTCAGCCGGTGGACGGCCGCGACGGTCAGCGGATGGAAAACGGCACGCCGGGCGGGGGCGGCGGGAAGGACGGACATCTTCAGAGCACCTTGAAGTAGTCGAACGGTTCACGGCAGTCGCCGCAGACCCACAGCGCCTTGCACGAGGTGGACCCGAAGCGGGTCAGTTCGCGGGTATTCAGCGAGGCGCACTGCGGACACTTCACGCTCAAGCCCACCCGGACGGGGCCGGCCGCGGCGCGTCCGGACGGCGGGGCGATGCCGTAGGCGTCCAGCTTCGCCTTGCCGGCACTGCTCATCCAGTCGGTGGTCCACGCCGGGGCCAGCTCCAACCGGACCTGCACTCCGGTGTATCCGGCCCGGTGCAGGGCTGCGGTGACGTCCTCGGTGATGGCGTCCATGGCCGGGCAGCCGGAATAGGT
Source organism: Arthrobacter sp. zg-Y750 (assembly GCF_020907365.1). Taxonomy (NCBI): domain Bacteria; kingdom Bacillati; phylum Actinomycetota; class Actinomycetes; order Micrococcales; family Micrococcaceae; genus Arthrobacter; species Arthrobacter sp. zg-Y750. The sequence continues at coordinate 86,890 of NZ_JAJJOC010000003.1, forward strand.
GGGGGTGATGGCCACCTGGACCCCGGCCCCGGAAACCTCCACCCGGCGCAGGACCCCCAGGTCCTCGATGGTCAGCACGGGAATCTCCGGATCACACACCGTGGCGGCCACATCCCAGGCCGCCGCTGCGGCGGGGTCTGCCGAGCGCAGGGCGGATTCCATCACGCTCACCACGTGGCACCCGGGTGTTCACGGGCCAGGACCTGCATTTCCGCGAGCATATAGCCGAGATGCTCGCTGTGCCGGCCCTGCCGTCCGCCGCCGGGCGCGGGCTGGACCATGGGCACCTCCAGCTCGGCCTCCCGGAGCACGGCGGAAATGTTGCGTTCGAAGGCCGGTTTGAGGGTGGACGGCAGCACGGCCCGGTCCCCCAGGGCGGTAACCAGGGCGTCGTCGTCGAACAGTTCACCCACGTAGGGCCAGGTCAGTTCCAGCGCCCGGATCATCCGGCGCCGGGACTCGTCGGTGCCGAGCCCCAGCCGCAGCACCCACTGGGCACTGTGGTCGCGGTGGTAGTCCACTTCCTTGACCGCCTTCGCTGCGATGGCGGCCAGGGTTGCGTCAGCACAGTGCTGCAGGGCGCTGTACAGCTCAAACTGGTAGAAGGAGACGGCGAACTGCCGGGCAATGGTCCGGGCGAAGTCACCGTTGGGCTGCTCCATCAAGTGCGCAGAGCGGAACCCGGATTCCCCGCGCCAATAGGCCAGGTCATCCTCGGTCCGCCCGTCGGCGCTGCCGGCGTAGGTCAGGAAGGATCGGGCATGGCCCATCAGGTCCAGGGCTATGTTGCCCAGCGCCACGTCCTCCTCAAGTTCCGGGGCACGGGAAATCCACCAGCCGAGCCGCTGGGCCAGCACCAGCGCGTCGTCGCCCAGCCGCAGCGCATATTCGGCCACATCGGCGGGTGCACGGGTTCCGGCGGCGGCAATGTCTTCCGGGCGCAGGGCGTTGCCCGGGGTAATCCGGGTGGCGCTGTCCGAGCTCACAGGTGCTTCACCCCTTCGGATTCCGTGTAATAGGTGGCGTGCCGGTAGTCCTTGCCCTGCGGGGACTCGAAGAACTGCCCCTTCGCGTCCGGGTCGCTGGCAATGATGGCCGACGCCGGGACCACCCAAAGCGAGACGCCCTCGTTCCGCCGGGTGTAAAGATCGCGGGCGTTCCGCACGGCCATCTGGGCATCGGGGGCGTGCAGGGACCCGGCATGGACGTGCGACAGGCCGCGGGAGGAACGGACAAAGACTTCCCAGAGCGGCCACGCACCGGCCGGGACGGCAGGCTGCGGGGCAACTGGAGCCGCGGCGGCAGGCTGCGGGGCAACTGGAGCCGCGGCGGCGGGCTGCGGGGCAACTGGAGCCGCGGCGGCAGGCTGCGGGGCAACTGGAGCCGCGGCGGCGGGCTGCGGGGCAACTGGAGCCGCGGCGGCGGCAGTCTCAGTCGCGGGGGCCGCCTGAGTCTCCGTGGCAGCCTGAGCGGCGGGACGGGAGCCGTCGTCGCCGGTTGTTGATCCACCAGTCATGGCTATGCCGCTCCTTCCCGGGACTGCCGGGCCGGCTGCCGGGCGGCGTAGGCCGCAGCGGCCTCACGGACCCAGGCGCCGTCTTCGTGCGCTTCGCGGCGGCGTGCCAGCCGCTGGGAGTTGCAGGGGCCGCGGCCGGCGAGGACCTCACGGAACTCGTCCCAGTCCAACGGCCCGTGCTCCCACTTGCCGCTTTCGTCATTGAAGCGGATGTCCAGGTCCGGCAGCGTCAGGCCCAGCACCTTGACCTGTTCCACGATCATGCCCACGAACCGGGAGCGCAGTTCGTCGTTGGAGAAGCGCTTGATGTTCCAGGCCATGGACTGGCGCGAGTTGGGGGAATCGTCGTCGGGCGGGCCGAACATCATCAGCGATGGGGCATACCACCGGTTGATCGCATCCTGGGCCATTTCCCGCTGAGGCTCGGTGCCGCGGGCAAGTTCCAGCAGGATCTCGAAACCCTGCCGCTGATGGAAGGATTCTTCCTTGCAGATCCGAACCATGGCCCGGCCGTACGGTCCGTAGGAGGCGCGGCATAGCGGGACCTGGTTGCAGATGGCCGCGCCGTCCACCAGCCAGCCGATTGCCCCCATGTCCGCCCAGGTCAGAGCGGGATAGTTGAAGATCGACGAGTAGCGGGCCTTGCCGGCAATGAGGTCTTCGGTCATCTGTTCCCTCGGCGTGCCCAGGGTTTCAGCTGCGGAATACAGGTACAGTCCGTGTCCGGCTTCGTCCTGGACCTTGGCCATCAGGATGGCCTTGCGCTTGAGCGAGGGCGCCCGGGAAATCCAGTTCCCTTCCGGCTGCATCCCAATGATTTCCGAGTGTGCGTGCTGGGAGATTTGCCGCACGAGGGTTTTCCGGTATGCATCCGGCATCCAGTCCCGCGGTTCCACCCGTGTGTCGGCGGCGATCAGCCTGTCAAAGTGTTCTTGCCCGCCGGAACCGCTTCCGGTCTCCGCACTGAGAGCTGTCCGGCCCATATTTTCCATGCTCATCATCCCGACCCCGCTCATCCCAACCGCACTCGTCCCAACCGCGTTCGTCCCAACCGCACCCGGTGCAACGCGCCGCAGGCATTGAATCCCCGCCTCAGTGGACGGCAGTATTGCTACCGACCGTATTATTTACCGACCGTTCGTTCAGAATATGGAGAGTGGATACGAGGGTCAAGACCCTGTGGAAAACTGAACACAGAGAGTTCAACGCGGAGAGGATTGACATGGGTACCCCCGAACCCGATGCCGGGCGCCGGATACCGGGCGCCCCTGCAGGTGCTGACCCGGGCGGGGCTGACCCTGCAGGTGCTGACCCGGCCGGTGTTGGTCCGGCCGGTGCTGCCCTTCCCGGACCGCGGCCCGAGGACCGGGAGGAACGGCCGGCCGTTCGTTCGGCAGCGGTGGTCATTGTGCCAACGCTCCTGGGACTGCTGGGCTTTTTCGCCGTGGCGGCCGCGGTGACCTCCGATGCCGCTACCGTCAACGTCACTGCGCCGGGCCTGCTGCTGGCCTTCACCGCCCTGGTTGTTGCCGGGGTCAGCCCGCTCTACGCACGCAATCCCACCTGGCGTTCCCTGCGGCGTCCGGCCCTTCTCCTGGCAGCCTGCCTGGTGGTGGAAGCCGTCCTCCTGCTGGCTGCACCGCACTTGGTCCTGTTCTCGCTGCCGGCACTTCCGCTGGCCCTGGCAGGGGGCACCGTCCTGCTGGGCACCAGCCTCTGGGGGCAGTTCCGCAAGGGCCCGGCGCCGGAACCGGCACTGCTCCCCCGCCGCGAGATGCCGCCGCGGCCCTTCACCTCGACCCTCCTGGTCGTGGCGGTGAACTGGCTGCTTTTCCTCAGCGTGGGAGCGCTGTGCGCTTGGTTGCTGCTGGGCGACTAGCCCCCGGGCAGGAACAGGTCTTCAATATGCCGGCCCAACACGCGGGCCAGGCTAAAGGCCAGCGGCAGGGACGGATCAAATTTGCCCTTCTCGATGGAAATCACCGTCTGCCGGGAGACCCCCAGGCGTTCGGCCAACTGCACCTGTGATAGTCCCAGGCGCAGCCGCTCCTGGGCCACGCGGTTCTCCATGCCTAAGAATTCCGGTGCCGGGCAACGGCATAACGCAGTGTCCAGGCCCCCAGCCCGGCCGCACAGTACAGCGGCAGCGGCTCGGCCCAACCTGCCACTGCCTGCACCACCACTCCGGCGGCCAGCAGCACTATCAGGTCCGTGAATGCCGCAGCTGCGGCATCCCGCGTCCAGGAGCGTTCGACGTCGGCGGCTGAGTCCGTGTCCAGCCGGCGGGTTTCCCCGGCGTTCAGCACCAGCATCCAGAACGCCGCCGCCGCCACCGGGCCCACCGCCGCGGCGAAGACCGGCACATACAGCGCCGGGTCCCCACCGGTCCGCAGCGCCGCGACCCAGCCAAGGAGCGCACCGGCGGCCGCACCACTTGCTGCGGCCGCACCAATCGTCAGGAGGCGGGTGCGGCCGCCCTTCGTCTCGGAAGTCATGGCCTGGAGCATGCCATGCCGACTCCGGAGATGTAAAGCGTGCTTTACATCCCCGCCCGCTGACGCCGGGGGTCCGCGGGCTAAGCCGCGAGCATAACGCCAGCGCGGTCCTTCGACGCCGCGGCCCGGATGGATATATTCGAAGCATGACTACTCCCCAGCCCCCGGTTGCCAAGAAAGTCCCGACTGAACGCACCCACCACGGTGACACCTTCATCGACAACTATGAGTGGCTGCGGGAGAAGGAAAACCCCGAGGTGGTTGCCCACCTGACCGCGGAGAATGCGTACGCCGCCGAGATCACGGCCGATCAGGAGCCGCTGCGCGAGGAGATCTTCAACGAGATCAAGAACCGCACTGAGGAGACGGACCTCTCCGTTCCGGCCCGCAAGAAGGGCTGGTGGTATTACACCCGCACCGAAGAGGGCAAGCAGTACGCCATCCACTGCCGCACCGCCGCCCAAGACACCGGGGACCTCGACGCCGACTGGACGCCGCCCGCCGTCCTGCCGGGCGTCCCGGTGGAAGGCGAACAGATCCTCGTGGACGGGAACGTGGAAGCCGAAGGCAAGCCGTTCTTCTCCCTGGGCGGACTGGCCGTGACCGAGGACGGCAACCTGCTCGCCTACTCCGAGGACAACGCCGGCGACGAGCGTTTCACCCTGCGGATCAAGAACCTGCGCACCGGGGAGCTGCTCCCGGACACCATTGCCAACGTTTTCTATTCGCTGGCCTTCGCCCCGGACGGCACCCGCGTCTTCTACACCGTGGTGGATGATTCCTGGCGGCCGTACCAGATCAAGGCGCATACCCTGGGCACCCCGGTGGAGGACGACGTCGAGATCTACCAGGAAGACGACATTGCCATGTGGACCGGCTTCGACCTCTCCGCAGACCGCAGGCAGCTGCTGATCGGCATTAGCAGCTCCGAATACAGCGAATACCGCGTGCTGGACTTCGCCGATCCCACGGACACGGTCCGCACCCTGATTCCCCGCAGCGCACACATCCTTTACGAGGCCGAGCCGCTGACCCTTGACGGCCGCCGCCAGTACCTCCTCACGCACAACCGCGGGGCGCTGAACTCCATGCTTTCGCTGGTGGACGAGGCCGAATTCGACAAGCCCCTGGACGAGCAGCAGTGGCGCACCGTGATCGCCCACGACGACACCGTGCGGGTCAACGGCGCAGCCGTCACCGCCACGCATGTGCTCGTCTCGGTGCGGAAGGACACCACCGAGCGGGTGCAGATCCTCCCGGTTGACGGCCTGGGCACCGGCGCGCAGGGTTCCCCGGTGGAACCGGCCTTCGACGAGGAGCTCTACACCGCCAACCTGGCCAACGCAGAGTTCGACTCCCCGATCATGCGGCTCAGCTACACCTCCTTCCTTACCCCGCCGCGGGTCTACGACTACGTGCTGGCCACCGGCGAATTGGAGCTGCGTAAGGAAACCCCGGTGAAGGGCGGCTACCGGTCCGAGGACTACGTAGCCGAACGTGATTGGGCGACGGCGGCGGACGGCACCCGCATTCCGCTCTCCGTCATCCGGCGGGCGGACCTGCAGCGGGACGGCAGCAACCCGGCCCTGGTCTACGCCTACGGCAGCTACGAAATGAGCATGGACCCGGGGTTCAACGTAGCCCGGCTCTCGCTCCTGGACCGCGGAGTGCTGTACGTGGTGGCGCATGTGCGCGGTGGCGGAGAAATGGGCCGCTCCTGGTATGACAACGGCAAGAAGCTGCACAAGAAGAACACCTTCACCGACTTCGTGGATGCCACGGACGCGGTGGCGGCGTCCGGGTGGGCGGATCCGGACCGGATCGCGGCCATGGGCGGCTCGGCCGGCGGCCTGCTGATGGGCGCCGTCGCGAACCTGGCGCCGCAGAAGTACCGCGCCATCGTGGCGCAGGTGCCGTTTGTGGACGCGCTGACCAGCATCCTTGACCCTGATCTGCCGCTCTCGGCCCTGGAATGGGAGGAATGGGGCAATCCCATCACCGACCCCGAGGTTTACCGGTACATGAAGGAATACACGCCCTACGAGAACATCCGGGCCGTGGACTATCCCAAAATCGCCGCCGTCACCAGCTTCAATGACACCCGTGTGCTGTACGTGGAACCGGCCAAGTGGGTGGCCCAGCTGCGCGAAACCACCACCGGCAGCGAGCCTATTGTGCTCAAGATCGAAATGGACGGCGGCCACGGCGGGGCTTCCGGGCGGTACGAGGCCTGGAAGGACCGCGCCTGGGACTACGCATTCATCCTGGCCGCCCTGGGCGCCCGGGACCTGCTGCCGGCGGCCAAACGGGAGAACGCCGCCTAGGCGGACTGCCGGATGACCAGTTCCGGCGGGTAGATAGCCGGTTCCAGGCGCGAACCGGGCTCCTCGATTTCGCGCAGCAGCATTTCGGAGGCGCGCCGTGCCATCTCGACCATCGGGTTCACCACCGTGGTCAGCCCGGGCTTGCTCGAGGCGGCCAGCTGGTGGTTGTCATACCCCACCAGCGCCACGTCCCCGGGAACCGACAGGCCCCGCTCACGCAGGACGGTCAGCACACCCAGGGCCATGAGGTCCGACGCCGCGAAGATGGCGTCAATCCCCGGATCGGCGTCCAGCAGCCGGGCCGCTGCCGCTGCGCCGCCTTCGGTGGTGAAGTGCCCGGACTCCGCCCCGGCAGAGACCAGCCCTGCCTCAGCGAGCCCGGCACGCCAGCCCTCCGTGCGGTCCTGCGCGGCGGTCATGTCCGCCGGTCCGGTCACCGTGGCGATCCGGCGGTAACCGCGGCCGGCTAGGTGCCGCGCCGCGAGCAGTCCGCCGGTGTAGTTGTCCGTATCCACGAACACCAGTCCCTGGCGGCCATGCCACGGCCGGCCGATGAACACGGCCGGCAGCGGCGCGTCCGCCAGTTCGATTTCCAGGGCGTCCGCCTTGTGGTGCGAAACCACAATGGCCCCGTCCACGTGGCCGCTGCGCAGGTACCGGATGATCTGGCCCGCTTTCTCCCCCTTCCGGGCCATCAGCAGCACCAGCTGCACCTCGGTATCCGCCAGCGACTCGGTGATCCCGTTGAGGGTCATGGCGAAGAAGGGATCCACCAGGACCCGGCCGTCCGGTTCGGGAATCACCAGGGCAATGGAGTCGGCGCGGCTGGTGGCCAGCGAGCGGGCCGCCCGGTTGGGGGTGAAGCCCAGCTCTCCGATAGCGGCGTCAATGGCCGCCTGCGTCCGGGCGCTGACCCGGGCCCCGCCGTTGATCGCCCGCGACACGGTGGAGCGGGAGACGCCGGAAAGCGCCGCCACATCTTCCAGCGTGGGACTGCTGCGGCGGGGCTTGACCTGCGTTCCGCGGGTGCCCTGGTTGAGGGAGCTCACTGAATCGACGATACGACATCCGGTGCGGCCGCGGAGGACCTTTCCGGCAGGGCATTGGTGCGTGCGGTTTCGGCGAACCACCGGGCGCTGGCCTTCGGCGTGCGGACCTGGGTCTGGTAGTCCACATGGACAATGCCGAACCGCTTGGCGTAGCCCCAGGCCCATTCAAAGTTATCCATGAGCGACCAGGCAAAGTAGCCGCGGACGTCGACGCCGTCTGCTGCCGCATCGCGGACAGCCTGCAGGTGCGCTTCGATGAACCCCAGCCGGTCCTCGTCCTGGACCACGCCGTCAACCACAACGTCGTCGTCGAACGCGGCGCCGTTTTCCGTGATGTACAGCGGCACCCCGGCGGGCCCGGTGTAGTCGCGCTGCAGCCGGAGCAGGAGGCGGTGCAGGCCCTCGGGCTGGATTTCCCACCCCATGTTGGTCACCGGCAGTCCGCGGGGCACGGAGTAGACCCCGTCCGCGGCGGGATACGGGCTGGCCGACGGCCGCGAAACGGGTGCCTCGGTGCTCCGCAGTGTGGCCGGACGCGTCTTGGTGACGGCCTCGCCGTGGTAATAGTTCACGCCCAGGAAATCGACCGGTGTGCTGATGACCGCCATATCCCCTTCGCCGATGTGCTGTCCCAAACCGTATGGGGCCAGATCAGCGAGGACGTCCTCGGGATAACTGCCGCGGAAAACCGGGTCTGCGAACACCCGGTTGAACTGCCCGTCGATCCGGCGGGCGGCGTCCACGTCGTCGGGGTTCTCAGGATCCAGCGGATCCGCGACGGTGAAGTTCAGGGTCAGGCCCACGTCCAGGGACGCATCGCGGGCCTTCAGCTCCTGCGCGGCAAGTCCGTGGCCGAGCAGCAGGTGGTGGTTCGCGGCCACGGCCAGGGACCGGTCCTGCAGTCCGGGTGCGTGCTCGCCGCTTGCGTAGCCGAGATAGGCGGAGCACCAGGGCTCGTTCAATGTGGTCCATGCCTTCACCCGGTCCCCCAGGGCGTCATGGACGCTCAGGGCGTACTCGGCAAAGCGGTAGGCAGTGTCGCGGTTGGCCCAGCCCCCGGCGTCCTGCAGCGCCTGCGGCAGGTCCCAGTGGTAAAGGGTCAGCCAGGGCTTTATTCCGGCGTCGAGCAGTTTGTCAGTGAGCCGGCTGTAGAAGTCCAGGCCGGCCGGGTTCACTGCGCCGCCGTCGGGCCGGATCCGCGCCCAGGAGGTGGAGAAGCGGTAGGAAGCCAGGTTCAGCGACTTCATCAGGGCCACGTCTTCATCAAGGCGATGGTAGTGGTCGCAGGCGACGTCTCCGTTCTCGGCGTTGACCACTGCGCCCGGGACCCGGCTGAAGGTGTCCCATATGGAGGCCTTGCGGCCGTCTTCCCACGCGCCACCTTCGATCTGGTAGGCGGCGGTGGCCGCCCCCCACAGGAATCCCGTGGGGAAGTTTCCGTTGGTGTGCTGCGTCATCCCTTAACCGCTCCCTGCATAATTCCTGCAACCAGGTGCCGTCCTGCAACGGCGAAAACAATAAACAGCGGAATGGTGGAGAGCACCACTCCGGCAAGGACCACCGAGTAGTCCACGAAACGAGCCGACTGCAGTTGCGCCAAGGCCACCGGCAGCGTCGGATTCTGCGCGTTGAGCACAATCAGGGGCCAGAAGAAGTTGGTCCATGTGGCAACGAAGGTGAACAGTGCCAGCATGGCGGCAGCCGGTCGGGCGGCCGGCAGGGCCACGTGCCAGAACGACTGCCACATGTTCGCGCCGTCCATCCGGACGGCTTCAATCAATTCGTCCGGCAGGGCGTCCTGGAGGTACTGGGTCATCCAGAACACGCCGAACGCGGTGACGAGCCCGGGAATGATGACGGCGCCCATGGTGCCGGTCCAGCCGAGTTTGGACATCACGATGAACAGCGGAATGACGCCGAGCTGCGTGGGAACGGCCATGGTGGCCACCACGAAGACCAGCAGCACCTTCGAACCCTTGAAGCGCAGCTTGGCGAAGGCGAAGCCGGCCAGGGAGGAGAAGATCACCACGGAGGCCGCCGTCACTGTGGAGACCAGGACGCTGTTGCCCAGGGCCCGCCAGAACGGGATGGTGTCGAGCACTGTTGCGGCATTGGCAAAGAAGTTACCGCCGGGGATCAGCGGCACCCCCTTGGCAATTGCGGTGCTGTCGTGGCTGGCGACCAGGACGGACCAGAGGATCGGCAGGGCTGAGCCCAGGATCACTGCTCCGAGCAGCCCGTAGGTGAGGAAGCCGGGCCGCTTGTTGTACCCGCCCGTCTTCGCCGCCCGGACATTGACCCGTCCCGGACGCTGGTCCTGCCCGCCGCGGTCACGGCGTCGCTTGGCTGCTTCGGCGGCCTTGCGGCCGGCGGTCTGTTCGACCATGGGTACGGAAGTCATTTCCGTCCTCCCTGGGTGGCGATGCGTCGGGTGATGAAGAAGTTCAGTGCGGCGATGACCACGATGATGACGAACAGCAGCCAGGCGACTGCGGAAGCACGTCCCAGGTTGCGCTGACCCCAACCCAGTTCCCAGATGTAGATCGTCAGGGTCTGCCATTGGCGGTCTGCACCGCCGAGCCCGTATGTGTCGAAGACGCGGGCCTCGTCGAAGATCTGCAGTCCGCCGATGGTGGCGGTGATGACAACGAATATGACGGTCGGGCGCAGCATGGGCACGGTAATGGAAATGAACTGCCGCCAGCGGCTGGCGCCGTCGATAATCGCGGCCTCGTACATGTCCCGCGGAATCGCCTGCATGGCGGCCAGGAAGATCAGCGCGTTGTAGCCGGTCCAGCGGAAGTCCACCATGGTCGCAATCGCGACGTGGCTGGCCAGGGAGTTGGCATGCCAGGGAATGGCCGGGAGTCCCATGGAGGTCAGCGCACCGTTGATGGCACCCGACTGGTCAGCAAAGAGGTTGCCGAAAATCAGGCCCACAGCTACGGGGGCAACGATGTAGGGCACGAGCACGCCCATGCGCCAGAAGGTCTTGGCGCGGAGGTTGGCATCCAGGACAGCAGCAATGGCAATGGCCAGAATGATCTGGGGCACTGCGGAGATCAGGAAGATGCTGAAGGTGTTGCCCACCGCATTCCAGAAATACGGCTGGGAGAGCACAAAGGTGAAGTTCTCGACGCCGGTGAAGCCCTGGTTGCCGCCGATCAGGTTCCAGTTGTGCAGGGAAACCCATCCGGTGTAGATCAGCGGGAACAGCCCAACAATGGCGAAGATGATGAAAAACGGTGAAACGTAAAGGTACGGGGAGACTTTGACGTCCCAGCGGGCCAGCCGGCTGCTGAACCCTAACCGCCGTACCGGCGTCCGCGCTGCCGGCGGCTTGACGGTGACAGCCATGGCTGACTTCCTAACGTTCAAGGGGGAAGAAGTTGGGTCCGGTGCCTGCAGCGCCCTCCTGCGGACTACACACAGTGGCAGCCGCAGGCACCGGAGGTTAGGGGCTACTGCAGGGCGTCGACGCTGGCGACGAACTTCTCCCAGGAGGAGTTGGCGTCATCGGTCTTGAGGACATCCACCCGGTTCAGTGCCTGGGCCATGTTGGTGTTGATGGTGAAGTAGTTCGGACCCTTGAACGGAGTCATGGTGACCGCGTTGGCCCGGTCCACCAGGATCTTGCCGACCGGTGCGTCATTGAAGAATTCGTTTGTGGAATTCAGCAGGGTGTCGGACTCGTAGGCCTCAGTCTGGCTGGGGAAGGTGCCCTTGGCTTCGAAGGCCTTGATCTGCTGTTCAGGGGCGGTGAGCCACTGGGCCAGCTTGATGGCCTCTTCCTGGTTCTTGCCCTGGGTGGGGACGGTCAGGTAGGAACCGCCCCAGTTTCCGCCGCCGCCCGGGAATACGTTGGCAATGTCCCAGCCTTCAACGCCGGCCGCGTTGCCTTCGATGCTGCCCAGCATCCAGCCCGGGCAGAGGGTGGTGGCAAAGGCGCCGCTCTGGAAGCCCGCCTCATAGTCATCGGACCACTGTTCCAGGTGGGCGGACAGGTCCTTGTCTACGGAGTTCTCGAGGACCTTGGTGTAGATCTCCTTCACTTCCGGGTTCTCGGTGGCAATGACTTTGCCGTCATTTTCCTCGTAGGCGTTCTTCACCTGGTTGATCTGGCCCTGGTAGACGGCCATGGCCGAGTCGTACCACGCGGCGTCGGACTTGGCGGTGAACTGCTCGCCAACCTCGAAGTAGTGGTCCCAATCGCCCTCGAGCAGCTTGGCAACTTCCTCGCGGTCGGTCGGCAGGCCGGCAGCGGCGAAGAGGTCCGCCCGGTAGCAGACGCCTTCCGGACCGACGTCGGTGCCGTAGCCGATCAGCTTGCCGTCAACTGTGGCGTCTTCTTCTTTCCAGTCCAGCCAGCGCCCTTCGACTTCCGGGCTGGCAAGATCCGCGAACTGGTCCGAATACTGCTTCAGCTCCGGCAGCCAGTCAACTTCGATGCCTTCAATGTCCGACAGGCCCGACCCGGCTGCCAGCTTGGTGTTCAGGTTGTCATGCGCGTTGTCGGAGGTAGCCTTCTTGTCGTGCACGATCTTCACGTTCGGGTTGGCGGCCTCGTACTCCTTGAAGAGATCCTCGTAGCCGAACTCGTTGAACGTGCTGACGCTGAGCGTCACCTTTCCGTCATCTCCTGATGCTCCGTCGTCGCCGCCTCCGCAGGCGGTGAGCAGAAGGGCTGCGGCTGCGACCGATGCGGCAACCGCGGGACCCCGGCGGCGTGCGCGGCCTGCCGATGTGGGTTTGGTACTCATTGCTGACTCCTTTGTCGGATTACGAGTGCACGAGTGCGTGGCGGGTGTTTACGCGCCTGCCGTGCGGTTGCCTAACGGATGCGCCCGGGTGCCTGCTCCGGCGGTTGTGCCGGCGGTGTGGGAGCGCTCCCACAAGCGATGCCTAAATGCTGATGTGTGGTGCATCACATGTCAAGTGGGAGCGCTCCCACGTTTCACGAAAACTCGCGGCAACCGGGTATAACCGGAGGTCAGGGGCAGGTAAGGCAGGCTCGGGTTACCGGATTGTTATCTGGATCCCCGCTCCTGCCATGCCCGGAAGTTGGCCCTCCGCCCGCACCCCCGTCTTGATCGAGCTTCCCGCGAAGATCCCACGTAGTGGTACGGATGTTCCCTGTTGGGGTTTCAGGCGCCCTCCAGTCCCGGCGTGTGGGAAGTTCTGCGGCCGGGTGCCGGTGGGCCCGTTTGGCCGGACATCCCTCCCGACCGCGCGGTCCCTACCAGCGCGCCCATTTCCCCGGCCCTGACGCCGTGGCGGCCCGAAACTGCCGGGACTCACGGGCACAACGCCGGCACCATGGCGGCCGTCTAGATCAGCTGCCCCGGACGCGCAGAAGGCCCGGACGCGGGGGGGGGGGGGGGGGGGGGGGGGGGGGGGGGGGCGCGCATAGGCGGGGGGGGGGGGAAGGCCACCCGCCCG
>NZ_JAJJOC010000004.1:0-99349 GCF_020907365.1 Arthrobacter sp. zg-Y750
CCCCCGCCCGCCCCGCCGCCCGCGACGCGCAGCCGCCCGGGCCGGGGGGGCGGGGCCTTCTGCGAAACTCTGCGGGCGGGACTGCTATCCCAGCCTGCGGGCAGCGCGGTTAGGAGCCGCTGCCTTCGGCATCCGCTTTCGGTGCGGAGAAGCGTCCGCCGTCGGCTGCGGCATGCCGGGCCGGACGGCCAGCCGACTCTTGCTCCTGCCGGGCCAGGGCAGCATCGCCGGCGGCCGGACGGGCAGCGGACTCTTCTGCCTGCCGGGCACGGGCAGCATCGCCGGCGGCCGGACGGGCAGCGGGGCTTTGTGCGGAGGCAGCGGTGGCTTGGCCTGATGCAGCTGGGTCGAATGCACCTGAGCCGGATTCCTCGGCGCCTCCGGCAGGGCCGCCGTCGTCGTGCTTGGTGCTGACCTTACGGGACTGGCGCAGTACCTCGATAACGATCGGAATCACCGAAAGCACTACTACGCCCACGAAGATCAGGTCCAGGTTTTCCCGGACAAACGGCACGCGGTCGCCGAGCACATAACCCAGCAGGGTAACGCCCACGCCCCAGAAGAAGGCGCCGATGACGTTGAAGGTAACGAAGGTTTTGTAGTTCATCTTTGCGACGCCAGCCACCACGGGCGTGAAGGTCCGCACCACCGGAACAAAGCGTGCCAGGATCACGGCCTTGCCGCCGTGGCGCTCGAAGAACACTTCGGCCCGGTGCACGTTTTCCTGTTTAAACAGCCGGCTGTTCTCCCGTTTGAAGATAGCCGGGCCGGTTTTTTTGCCGATGTAATAACCGGTCTGGTCGCCTACGAACGCGCTGACAAAGACCAGCAGGCCCAGCAGCCACACATTGATGTGGATGGTGCCCGTGGCCACCAGCAGGCCCGCGGTGAAAAGCAGCGAGTCACCGGGCAGGAAGAACCCGATGAGCAGCCCGGTCTCGGCAAAAACAATGCCGCAGACGAGCAGGACAACCCAAGGTCCCAGGGCAGGATTGGCCAGGAATACCTGAGGGTCCAGCCACTCGGGCAAAAGGGCAGATGTGGGAGGCCTTACGGGCCCGGAAACGGCAGCGGCCGCGGTAAGAGTCACCTCCCTAGGGTACGCCATGACCTGCTGCACCCTCTGGGAACACCGGCAGGCCGCGGGTGCCCGGGTCCTTGACAGCCATCCTCCTGCCGGGATTACCTAATGAACATTCGGTAAATAAAAAGGAGGGTCCCATGGCTGACACCGGCGTCACCCCGGGCAAATCCCCCGCCCATCCCCTTCTGGTTTTCGATGCCGCCTCGCAGTGGCTGGGCATCGAAGTCCTGGAGCTCCGGGACGGCGCAGCGCGCATTTCCATGTTGCTGCGCCCGGAAATGCTCAACGGTTTCGGCATTGCGCACGGCGGCATGGTTTTTGCCTTCGCCGACACCGCCTTTGCGCTGGCCTGCAACCCGGAAGCCGGCGGACCGGCCCGGCAGCGGACCGAGGTTACCGTGGCTGCGGGGGCAGACATCACCTTCCTGGCGTCGGCGCACGCGGGCGACATCCTGACCGCTCACGCCGAGCACCGGGCGGGCAGCGGCCGCAGCGGTGTTTATGACATTGAGGTGCGGGCCGACCGCCCCGACGGCACATCCGACGTCGTCGCCCTTTTCCGCGGACGCTCACGCACCATCCGCGGCCCGCTCCCGGACCCGCCCTCCCGTCCCGACGCCGGCCCCGTTCCCGACAGGAAACAGCGCATGAAGACTTCCCCCGCCAAATCCGCCGCCGCGAATCCCGCCGCCCTGGATCCTGCTTCCCTGGATCCCGAGGAGCGGATGAGCCGGGACGAACTGGAGGACCTGCAGCTGCGGCGCCTGCAGCAGACGCTGGCCTACGCCTACGAGCGGGTTCCGCTCTACCGGACCAAGTTCGACGACGCCGGCGTGCACCCCTCGGATTTGCGCGAGCTGGGCGACCTGCGGCTTTTCCCGTACACCACCAAGGAGGACCTGCGTTCAACGTACCCCTTCGGCATGTTCGCGGTACCGCAGCACCAGGTCTCGCGCATCCACGCGTCCTCGGGAACCACGGGGCGGCCCACGGTGGTCGGCTACACCTCCGGAGACCTGGACCGCTGGGCCGCCCTGGTGGCACGTTCGCTGCGTGCGTCCGGGGTGCGGCCGGGCGACAAGGTGCACAATGCGTACGGCTACGGGCTGTTTACCGGCGGGCTGGGCGCACACTTCGGAGCGGAGAAACTGGGCTGCACCGTCATACCGATCTCCGGCGGGCAGACCGAACGCCAGATCCAGCTGATTCTGGACTTCGAGCCGGACACCATCCTCTGCACCCCCACCTATCTGCTGGCGATCGCCGACGCGATGGCTGCCGCCGGCATTGATCCCCGGTCCACCTCGCTTCGAACCGCGGTGCTGGGTGCCGAACCATGGACAGAGGAAATGCGGCATGAACTCGAAACCCTGATGGACCTGGATGCCTGCGACATTTACGGCCTCTCCGAGGTGATGGGCCCGGGCGTGGCCGGCGAGTGCGTGGAGAGCAAGGACGGTGCACACATCTGGGAGGACCACTTCCGCCCCGAGATCATCGATCCCTTTGATGACACCCGGGTGCTCAACGACGGCGAGCCCGGGGAACTGGTCTTCACCTCCCTGACCAAGGAAGCGCTGCCGATCATCCGCTACCGGACCCATGACCTGACCCGCCTGCTGCCCGGCACGGCGCGGCCGTCCATGCGCCGGATGGGCAGGATCACCGGCCGGAGCGACGACATGGTCATCCTGCGCGGCGTGAACCTCTTCCCCACCCAGGTCGAGGAAATCGCGCTGCGCCTGCCGGCCCTCAGCCCGCACTTCCAACTGGAAATCACGCGGCCGGAGCGGATGGATGAACTCACCGTGCGGATCGAGCGGCGGGAAGAGACCTCCGCACGGGAGGCGGCCACCGCCGCCGTCGAGTTGGCAGCGCAGATCAAGGTCCATGTCGGCTCCTCCTGCACCGTGGAGGTGGTGGAACCGGGCACGCTGGCACGCTCCAGCGGCAAGCTGCGCCGGATCTACGATCTGCGCCGGCAGCCCGGCGCCGCGCCGTCGTGATGAACGGCCCGACGCCGGTGCGCCCCGGCGTGGGAAAATGGCGCCATGCCTGATGCCGCCCCCGATCCCGCTGCTGCCCCCGATGCACCTGCTGCTGCCGTTCCCGGCCGCCGCGGCCGCCCCGGCTATGACCAGCAGAGTGTGCTGAACGTGGCCGTGGACGTGTTCAACCGGCACGGGTACGAAGCCACGTCCATGGGCATCCTCGCCGAGAACCTGGGCATCACCAAGTCAGCCATTTACCACCACGTCCCCTCCAAGGGCGAGCTGCTCCGCCTGGCCCTCGACCATGCCCTGGACGGGCTGGAGGCGGTGCTGGATGACCCGCGGGCCTCCGACGGTGCGGCCGACGTCCGGCTCGAATTCGTGCTGCGCGGCACCATTGAGGTGC
Organism: Arthrobacter sp. zg-Y750; assembly: GCF_020907365.1. NCBI lineage: Bacteria > Bacillati > Actinomycetota > Actinomycetes > Micrococcales > Micrococcaceae > Arthrobacter > Arthrobacter sp. zg-Y750. The sequence continues at coordinate 3,482 of NZ_JAJJOC010000004.1, forward strand.
TGACCGAGCGGCTGCCGTTTGTGACCCTGCTGCTGCGCCTGCGCGGCAACACCGAGATTGAGCGCACCGCGCTGGCCCGCCGCCGCGAGTTCGACCACCGGGTGGCGGACCTGGTGGACGCGGCGCGGCGTGAAGGCTCGGTGCGCAGCGACATTGATCCGCGGACCACCACCCGGCTGCTTTTCGGCACCATCAACTCGATTGTTGAGTGGTATCGGCCGGGCGGTCCACTGCCCGCGCAGAAGCTCGCGGACAACATCATCACCATGGTTTTCGACGGGCTGCATACCCGCCTGGATCCAGGCTCGGCCTGATGGGGAAGCGCCGGCTGCTGTGGGCGGCCCTGGCAGTTGCAGGCCTCATCCTGGCCGCTTACGGCGTGGTGGTGGTCAGCGACGTCCTGAGCCCGGACACCGTCTGCGACTGGGCAGTACGCCGCAGCAGCTGCCCGTAACCCAGCGTCCCCCGGCAGCTATTTGGCCACCAGGGTCAGCACGTCGTAGGTGGCTACCAGCTCATCGTCCTGGTTGGTGAGCACCGCGTCCCACGCCACTTCGCCGTAGTCGTCGGTCTCCCGCGGCGAGATTTTCTTGGCGGTCAGCGTGACCCGGATGGCGTCGCCCGCAGCCACCGGAGTGATGAAGCGCAGGTTCTCGAGCCCGTAGTTCGCCAGTACCGGACCGGGCGCCGGGTCCACGAACAGGCCCGCACCCCAGGACAACAGCAGGTAGCCGTGCGCCACAATGCCCGGGAAAAACGGATTGGCCTCGGCCGCGGCCTGGTCGGTGTGGGCGTAGAACGTGTCGCCGGTGGTCTCGGCGAAGGCACTGATGTCCGCCAGGGTCACCGTGCGCAGCCCGGAGCGCACGGCGTCGCCCACCCGCAGCTCGCTCAGCGGCTTGCGGAAGGGATGGCCGGCGTCGAACCGCTGGTCCGCACCCGTGTGCCAAATGCCGGTGAGGGCGGTGAGCATGTTCGGCGAGCCCTGCACGGCGGTGCGCTGCATGTAATGCAGCACCGCGCGGATGCCGCCCAGCTCCTCTCCCCCGCCCGCCCGCCCGGGACCGCCGTGGACCAGGTGCGGCACCGGGGAGCCGTGGCCGGTGGAACTCGCCGCATCCTCCCGGTTCAGGATCAGCACCCGCCCATGGTGCCCGGCAATGCCGGCGAGCAGTTCGGCGGCCACCTGCGGATCATTGGTGCAGACGGTGGCCACGAGCGACCCGCCCCCGCGGGCAGCCAGCCGGACGGCGTCGGCCACACTGTCATAGCCGACCACCGACGCAACGGGTCCGAAGGCCTCCACACTGTGCAGTGCGTCCGCGTCCTTGTTGTCCCAGGTCAGCAGCACCGGTTCCATAAAGGCGCCCGACGGCGCCGGGCCGGTACTGCCGTCGGCAAGTACGACGTCGGGTGCCTCCAGCGAGCCGAGCGCCAGCGTCCCGCCGGCGGCGAGCAGTTCACGGACGGCACCGCGGACACCGTCGAGCTGCTCGGTGGACGCCAGCGCCCCCATAGTCACCTGCGCGGCCCGTGGATCGCCCAGCACCACCCGCTCCCGGATGCGGTCCGCGGCGGCGGCTACGACGTCGTCCACCAGTTCCCGCGGCACCAGGGCCCGGCGGATGCTGGTGCATTTCTGGCCGGCCTTGACCGTCACCTCGGTGACCAGCGATTCGATGTAGGCCTCGAACTCGGGGGTGCCGGGCACGGCGTCGGGTCCCAGGATGGCGGCATTGAGTGAATCCGTTTCGGCCGTGAAACGAACGCCTCCCACCGCCACATTGGGATGCGCACGCAGCTTTTCGGCGGTGGACGCCGAGCCGGTGAAGGAGACCAGGTCCCGGTAGTCCAGGTGGTCCAGCAGGTCCCGCGCCGGGCCGGAAATCAGCTGCAGCGACCCGGGAGGCAGGATCCCGGACGCCACGATCAGCCGCACGGCTGCGGCGGCCAGGTAGCCGGTGGGCGTGGCGGGTTTGACGATGCTCGGCACCCCCGCGAGGAAGGCCGGCGCCAGTTTTTCCAGCAGGCCCCATACCGGGAAGTTGAAGGCGTTGATCTGCACGGCGGTGCCGGGCAGGCGGGTGTAGATGTGTTCGCCAAGGAAAGATCCGTCCCGGGACAGCCGTTCCACCGCGCCGTCGGTGATGACCGTTGCGTTGGGCAGCTCGCGGCGCCCCTTGGACCCGTAGGCGAAGAGCACTCCGATGCCGCCGTCAATGTCCACCAGGGAGTCCTTGCGGGTGGCCCCGGAGCGGGCGGACACCTCGTACAGTTCCTCCCGGCGGGCGTTGAGGAAACCGGCCAGTTCCTTGAGCAGCAGGGCCCGCTGGTGGAAGGTGTACTTCCCCAGCTCGGCTTGGCCTGTGCTGCGGGCATGTTCGACGGCGGCAGCCGTGTCCAGCCCGTCCGTACTGACCCGGGCCAGCAGTTCGCCGGTGCTGGCATCCCGCACCTCGGTGCCCGCTCCGCCGTCGCCGGGAGACCACCAGGCGTCCCGGACGTAGCTGGGTACGTAGTCAACGTCGAGGGCTGTTGCCGTCATGGGAAAACCTTTCGCACGGGACGCGTCCTGCCGGGCACCGTTGCCCGGGACTGCTGGAATGTACCGACGGGCCTGCAAGAAGCCAGCGATTACTGACCATACGGTCGGTATATCGCCAGCGTAGCGCAGAGGTGCATTGCGCCACACCCCTCCCGGCAGCATTCCGGCCGCTCATGCTGCCCGGGTTATCGATGGAAAACCCGCCGGCCGGGAACCGGATACGGGATTGGCGATTGCCGCATGCCCTGCGCTGGGACAGACTGTCCGCCTTGGAGCCATTGATTCCGGTACGTTGATTCCGCTGCCCGAAGGAGTGCAAAGATGAGCCCTCGCCCAGGTCTTTACCGCCGTTCACCCGGTGTCCCTTTCCGCAGTCCGTTCCGCCTCCCGTTCCGCCGTTCATTCCGCGGCGGGAGGCTCGGTGTCCTGGCCCTGGCTGCGGCGGCGCTCCTGGCCGGCGGTGCGTCGTCCGCCGCGGCAGACGGTCCGGCAGGCGGCTCCCCGGGCAACTTCGGCGGGGACTCCGTGCAGCACCGGGGCGGAGACGGCCACGGGCATGGCTGGGGCCACGGCGGCGGGCATGGTGGCGGGCACGGCTGGGGCCGCGACGTCGACTATGTGGCCTTCGGAGACTCCTATGCCGCCGGCTACGGCGGCGGTCCCCTGCTGGATGCCTGCGGCCGCACGGAACAGGGCTATCCCGCGCTGCTGGACGCCCGGCGGCGAGTGGATCTCGAAGCCGATGCCACCTGCGCCGGCGCCACCGCCCTGACCACCCCGTCCGACGCGCCGGTGGACCTGCCCGAACAGGTCAGCAACGCGGCGGCCAGCGGCACGCTCAACGACCGGACCGACGTCGTGACCGTGACCATCGGCGGCAACGACGTCCGGTTCGGCACCGTGGTGGCCGCCTGCGCCGGGACCCAACTTCCGGCCACCTGCGCACCGGCCATCGAGCAGGCCAGCACCTACGCCTCGACGGTCCTGGCTCCCCAGCTGGCGGCGGAATTCGCCCGGATAGCCGAGGCAGCCCCGCGCGCCACCCTGGTGGTCACCGGATACCCGCACCTGTTCGAAACCGGTGCGCCGGGCCCGCTCAGCGCGGACGCGCAGGCCCTGTTCAACGCCGGAACCGACGCCCTGAATGCGGTCATCGCCGGACAGGTTCCCGAGGACGGCGTGTTTGTGGACGTGGTGGACGAATTCGCCGGACACGGAGTGGGATCCGCCGATTCCTGGATTCGCTTCGACGGCGGCCCGTTCGACCTGCATCCCACCGAGACCGGCTACCGGGACGGCTACACCGCGGCCATCCTGGCGGATGCCGGCAGCGAATTCCGGACCGGGTGCCGGGGCCGCGGCTAGTCTTCGCAGCTAGCTGCCCAGCACGTCCGCCAGGTCGAACTTCACGGGTTCCTCCAGCTGGGCGTAGGTGCAGGACTCCGGCGAGCGGTCAGGCCGCCAGCGCACGAAGCTCGCCACATGCCGGAACCGATTACCTTCCATGTGGTCGTACTTCACCTCCACCACCCGCTCCGGACGCAGCGGTACAAAGGAGAGATCCTTCTTGCCGCTCCAGCGGCTGCCTTCCGAGTTGCGGGGCGTGCGGGTGCCGGCCTCCTGCTCCTCCGACGCCCAGGGGTGCCCTTCTTCGCCCGCCACCAGCGGCTGGAGCTCCTGGAACAGCTCCCGGCGCCGGTCCATGGAGAAGGCTCCGACAACGCCCACGTTGGTGAGCTCGCCGTCGTCGTTGTAAATGCCCAGCAGCAGCGAACCGATGAGGTCCGGGCCGGACTTGTGCACCCGGTAGCCGGCCAGCACGCAGTCAGCGGTGCGCTCATGCTTGAGCTTGGCCATGGTGCGCTTGTTCGGGGCATACGCAGCATCCAGCGGCTTGGCAACCACTCCGTCCAGCCCGGCACCTTCGAACCGGTCAAACCAGTCCCGCGCCTGCTCCGGATCATCCGTGGCGGCGGTGACGGACACCGGTGCCTGCGCCGTTTTCAGCGCCTGGACCAGCGCCTCGCGGCGTTCCGCGAACGGTTTGTCCGTGTAATCCGTGTCTCCCAGGGCCAGCAGGTCGAAGGCCACGAACCGGACCGGGGTCTGCTCCGCAAGCAGTTTCACGCGGCTGGCGGCCGGGTGGATGCGCTGCTGCAGCAGCTCGAAGTCCAACCGTTTACCGTCCGGCGCCACCATCACAATTTCCCCGTCCACCACGCACCGCTCGGGCAGGTTTGCCTTGAGCGCCTCCACCAGTTCGGGGAAGTAGCGCGTCATCGGCTTCTCGTTGCGGGAGCCGATCTCGACGTCGTCGCCGTCCCGGAAAATGATGGACCGGAACCCGTCCCATTTGGGCTCGTAGAGGTACTCGCCTTCGGGCAGGGAGCTGGCGGCTTTGGCCAGCATGGGCGCAATGGGAGGCATCACCGGAAGTTGCATGTGCCCATTCTTATCCGATTGCGGCCCGTTCCCCCAGCCCCGCGGTGAACGCGGTGAGCAAATCCCGGCCCTGTTCCCAGTAGCCGACGCCGCTCTTTTCGTTGATGTGCGCCAGCTCGCCGGCATTGATGAATGGCAGTTTCCAGGCCGCTGCAATGACCTCTGCCGCCGGCAGCGCGCAGTACGGGTCGCTCTCACTGGCGATCAGCAGGCCCGGAACAGGCAGTTCCTGCAAGCGCGGGTTCCGGAACGTCCCGGCCGGCTGCGGGAAGGAGGCGGCTACGGGATCCGGCGGGCTGACCAGGAAGACCCCGCGGGCGCCGTCGGGGTTGCGCAGCAGCCATTCCGCCGCGGCCAGGCAGCCCAGGCTGTGGGCCACGAGCACGGTGTTCCCGTGCTGTGCCCCGGCGGCTTTGTCCAGCGCGGACATCCAGTCCTCCAGCTCCGGCTCGTCCCACGACGACGGCGCGATGCGGGTGACGTCCGGCAGGTCGGCTTCCCACCGGCTCTGCCACTGCTCCGGCGGTGAGCCCTGATAGCCCGGGACCAAGGTGATGTGCACTGTTCCTGCTTCCTTCCGCTGCGTTTCCACGTGCCCGGCCCGGAAGTCCGGGGAGGACGGGAATACGGCCGAACCTTACGGCGCTGAGGCTGATATGAAACGAATAGGGTTCCTGTCCTTCGGACATTACCGGAATGCGCTCGGCTCACGGACCCCCAGTGCACGTGACGCATTGCTGCAGCAGGTGGAGCTGGCCGTCGCAGCCGAGGAAATCGGCGTCGACGGCGCGTACCTGCGGGTGCACCACTTCGCCCCGCAGTTCTCCGCCCCCTTCCCGCTGCTCGCAGCCATGGCCGCGCGGACCAGCAGGATTGAGCTGGGCACCGGCGTGATCGACATGCGCTATATGAATCCGCTTTCAATGGCCGAGGATGCCGCGGCCACGGACCTGATCAGCGGAGGCAGGCTACAGCTGGGCATCAGCCGGGGATCCCCCGAGCCGGCCCTGCGCGGATATGAGTCCTTCGGTTACGTGCCGGGGCCGGAATCCACCGACGCCGACATGGCCCGGCAGCACACCGAAGTGTTCCGGGCCGCGATTGCCGGTGCCGGCGTCGCCCAGGCGGATCCGGCCATGACCGGCAGCACCGGAGCCATGCCCATCGATCCGCTGTCCCCCGGCCTGCCCGAGCGCATCTGGTGGGGATCCGGCACCCGGGCCACAGCCAAGTGGACGGGCGAGCAGGGCATGAACCTGATGAGCTCCACCCTGCTGACCGAGGACACCGGTGTCCCGTTCGACCAGCTGCAGGCCGAGCAGGTTGCCGTGTACCGGCAGGCCTGGGCCGACGCCGGCCACCAGGGCACCCCGCGGGTCTCCGTCAGCCGCAGCATCATCCCATTGGTCACCGGGGAGGACCGGCATTATTTCGGGCTCCGTGCGCAGGCCGAGGGACGGGACCAGGTGGGCCATCTCGACGGCGGTTTGGCGCGGTTCGGCAAGAGCTACATCGGCGAACCGGATGTCATCGCTGCTGAACTGGCCGCCGACGCCGCCGTGCAGGAAGCCGATACCGTGCTGATTACCGTGCCGAACCAGCTGGGCGTGGACTACAACGCGCAGCTGCTGGAAAGCGTCGTGAAGCTGGTGGCGCCGGGGGCAGGCTGGCGGTAACTCTTTCGCTGGCTTTGACCGGCCTCGCTGGGAACGTGGGCACCTACGGGGCCTGGCTCCGGCGGCAACGAAACTCCCCGCTCGCAGAACTCGCGGGAAGTATTAAAGCCGCCTCCGCCAGGCCCCTTCGCATGTCCGTTGCCTATGCGCAGAGCGGGGCAGCGCACGTGTCGGGGAAAGTTGCGTGCACCGCCTGGTTACACTTTTGAGGCTGCCGGACATTAACAGGGCATGAGTGTAGAAACTTTCCGGAAGGAACAACGGGACGTGGACAGGGAGAAGTGTTTCCTGGCCGCCCACGCCGCCGGACATGACCGCATCTACCGCTACTTCCGGCGTCGAACCGAAAACGCCGCCACCGCCGAGGACCTCTGCGCCGAGGTCTTCCGGATCGCCTGGGAAAAGACCGGGCAAGAGGAAAGCCTTTCGGTCATGGTGCTGTTCGGGATCGCGAAAAACGTCCTCCGCAACCATGACCGGTCCGCCTCCCGGTCCGTGAACCTCCTCGGAGCCCTCCAGCTGGAACGGGACCACGAGCGGAACGACGACGACTCCCGCATCCATGAGGCGCTCGCCCGGCTCGGGCCCGATGAGCGGGAGGTCCTCCTCCTGACGTACTGGGACGGTTTCAGTTCCAGCGAGGTCTCGGACCTGCTCAACACCAGCGCCACCGCCGTCAGGATGCGTTTGCACCGGGCACGCAAGGCGCTCGGCCGCCTGCTGGACACGGAATCACTTTCAGAGGGAGCGAAACGATGAGCCATACCAATAAGCCCGGCGGCCTTGACCGCGCACTTGCATCCGCTGACCCCGCACGTTGGGTTCACGAAACGGAGCTGGCCGGCAGCCGCGCCAGGTCACTGGCCGTGATGGACGCCCCGCAGGCGGCGCAAAGCACCTCGCCCTCCCGCCTGCACACTGTTCCTCCGCTAAACGCCCGCCGCGCCGGAGGCCCGAGGACCACGCCGCCCCGCGCCCGATGCCGTCTCTTGCTTGCATCCGCCGCTGCGGCTCTGCTGGTGGGAGGCATAGTGGTGGCCGACGTCGTCCGGCCCGCCAGTCCCGGCGCCACCGCTGAGGCGGCAGAAGTCCTGAACGCCGCAGCCGACGCCACTATCCGCACCTCCGATCCCGTGGTGGGCCCCGGCCAGTACCTGAAAATCGACACAACCGAGCTGACCTGGGGCGGCAAGCAGATGGCTGACGGCAGCGACCTTTCCTGGCAGGAAACCGTCAGCGATCAGCTCTACATACCGGCAGACAGGAACGGTGAATGGATCTGGGACCGCGGAGAGCGGATTCCCCTCGAGTCCTCGTCCGACGCCGCCAAAGCGGCGGCCGCCGAGATCGCCCAGCTGCCGCCGAAGGGCGGGGAGCCGAACCCGACGGTCGGAATCCAGCGCGGCCCGGGAGGTACCTTCTACGGACAAGCGCCGATGGTCATCATCGGCACCTCCCTTGACGAAGCCGGAAGCCTGCCCCGGGATCCCCGGGAACTGCTGGACCTCATTTACGAGCGCACCGAGGGAGCCGGCAAAACGCCGGAAACGGAGGCCTTCGTGACGATCGCTGACGGCCTGCGCACCGGGGCCGTCCCCGCCGACCTGCGCGCAACCATGTATCGGGCCGCTGCACTGATCCCCGGCGTGGTCATGAGCGACAAGCAGGCAACAGTGGACGGCAGGACAGGCATCGCCATCGGAATCCCCCACCCAGGAGGAACGTCGCGGACCGACATCATCATCGATCCTGACTCAGGCCTGGTCATCGGCGAACAGGACGTACTGCTGCAGGACTTCCCCAACGCTCCTGCCGGCACCGTTCAGGCATGGACTTCGGTTAGAACCTCCGTGGTGGATTCCGCCCCGTAGCCGTCCCTCCTTTCCGCCGCCTTTCGGGGCGGGACACGGGGTCACCGGACGGGCCGGGTTAGGCGCGGTGCGGCACCAGGGCACCGGACGGGCCGGGTTAGGCGCGGTGCGGCACCAGGGCACCGGACGGGCCGGGTTAGGCGCGGTGCGGCACCAGGGCACCGGACGGGCCGGGTTAGGCGGCTTTAATAACTTTCGCGAGCTCTGCGAGCGGAAGTTTTCGTTGCCGCCGTTCCGGCCCGCCCGGCGCCCGACCCGCCCGGCGCCCGACCCGCCCGGCGCCCGACCCGCCCGGCGCCCCGGAAACGGACCCGGAAACCCGCACTCCTGTCGAAATGTCGGCGCCCTCCGCTACAGTAGTTTTCAGCTTCACGAGATGTGGCCTTCGCCCGGTTCGCCGGGCATAAAAGCTCCGACTGGCCCCACACCAACCCCACTGTTCGGCGGGTGGTTCGGATGACGAAGCGGCCTGCTTCATCCGCTGCAGGCAAGGACAACCTGAAAAGGAACCCACTGTGAGCATTTCCAGTGTCAGCAACTCCGGCTTCAACAACCCCGACTTCAGCAGTTCCTCCCCGAGCAACTGCACCGGTTTCGCTCCGGGCCACAACATCCATTGGATCCACGGCCGCCGGCTTCAGGGCTGGGAGCACTGGGCCGACGTCGACGTCACCGCGGATCCGCAGCTGGACCTCATCTACCTGGTTATCGACGGGCAGCAGCAGTTGATGTGGTTCCACAATGTCGGTGCGGTCGCAACCGCGTTGGAAGCCGCCGTCGACACGCCCCAGTGGTGCCAGCGGTATTCCACGCTGATGGTGCCCGGCGGGTTTGGCTCCGAAGCCCGGAGCTCTTTTTTCTACTTGGCCCGGCCGGAGCGGGTACTGCCATGCAACGGCTCTCCGGTCCGGGCACCCGAAAGTGAGCGGCTCGAGAAGCCCGGCTCCTAGCTTGCGGACGGTAGCTGGCCGCAATTCAGTGCCGACGGTGGCGCTGCCCTCCTAGGCTCTGGGCCATGACGAACATACAGATCTGCGTAGACTGCACCGATGCCCACGCTCAGGCCGATTGGTGGGCGGAAACCTTGGGCTGGACGTTGGAGCCCACGGACCAGGGCTTCATCTCGTCCTTGCTGGACCAGGGCTTCGCAAAACCCGAGGACGTGATTGAGCACAACGGTGTCCGGGTCTGGCGTGACGGCGCAGCTATCTGCCCTGCCGATCAGGTGGGACAGGAGGACCGGCTGCGCATCCTGTTCCAGCCCGTCCCCGAGCCCAAGACCGTCAAGGATCGAATCCACCTGGATGTGCGGCTGGAGGGCAGGGACAAGGACGAAGCCCGGGCCGCATTGGAAGGTCGAGGTGCATCCTTCCTGTACGAGGCCAGTCAGGGCCCGCACTCCTGGTACACGATGGCCGATCCCGAGGGCAACGAGTTCTGCATCAGCTGACGCGCACCTGCTCTTCCAGCTTCTGTACAGCTGATGCGGCTTGGAAGGGCCAATACCCGCATCAGCTGTACAGAGGGCGTCCGCGGATCCTCTAAAACAGCCGTGAGACCCTACTGCTGCAGCAGCTCCGGCGGCACAGCGTAGATGATCACCACGCTAAGCAGGTTCTTCGCGGCATGCACCCCGTAGGACAGCATGAAGTTGTTCCCGGCCCACACGTACATGCCCACCAGCACGGCGCCGGTGGCCAGATAGGGCATCAGTACCGGCAGGGACAGCGACTCCTTGCCCACAATGTGGATGGAGGCGAACAACAGGACCGACAGGATGCAGCAGGCCCAGGTGTTCCAGTAGCGGCTGAGCTTGCCGATCAGCAGGTGGCGGAAAATGTACTCCTCGACGAACGGCGCCAGCACCACCACCAGGGGCACCACAAGCCAGGGCGACATCTCGGTCACAAGGCCCTGCACGGCCTCCTGGTTCACGGCGGTCTCCGCCTCGCCGGTGATGATCAGGCCCACCATGGAAGCGATGATGGTCAGGATCACGCCGATCGGAATCAGCGCCGCTGAAAGGACCGGCCGGGTAGCGAGGATCCTTGCTTCCCGTGCCACATAGGCCCGGGCTGCGATGAGGGCCAGGACGCCGCCCACCGCGTAGAAGGCCAGGTTGATCACATATGCGGCCACCAGCGGATCCGGGATCAGCGCGGACAGGCCCGGAATGTCGATCGGCACAAAGCTGAGCAACAGCAGGAACAGGACGTAGTAGCCCGCCGCCACGGCATCACTGCGGGTGAAGCGGTACGCCAGCCAGGGGATTTGCGCCGGCGGGCGGCCGGACGGGGCCCGGTATTCGTTAGCTGTCATCAGTTAAGGATAGGAGCCCGGAGCGGCCCCGGGCAGCCTGCTCCCCCTAGTTCAGCTCCGCGATCACCGGGGGCATGGCTTCCAGCAGCTCGCGCGCCAGGAAACTGAGCGGGCCGCGCGACGCCGAGAGCCGGTCCCCCGACACGGCATGCAGGTAGGTGCCCCAGCATGCGGCCTGCTCCGGCGTGGCACCGCGAGCCAGGAAACCGCCCACCGCACCGGCCAGGACATCACCCGAACCGGACGTACCCAGGCCTGGATTCCCGGCGGGCACTTCCCAGCTGGAACCGTCCGGCGCCGTGATGAGGTTCTGCGCGGTGACCACGGCCGAATACTTGCGGGCCACCTCGGCCGAGGCTTCGGCCAGGTCAAGGGACTCCTCGTCCGCGTCTTCATCCCCCAGCAGGTGCAGGATCTCTGTGCGGTTAGGGGTCAGGACCAGCCGTCCGGCCAGTGCCTCTGCGAGCTTCGGCTGGCCGGGCAGCACACCCAGCGCGTAGGCATCCAGCACCACCCGGGTCTTCTCCCCCAGCAGCGGCACCACGGACTGCAGCAGGGCCGCAGTCTGTTCGGCGTCGGCCATTCCCGGGCCAATCACCACCGCAGCTGCAGACTCCAGGTCCGCCGCGAGAAGCCCGCCTGCGGCACCGCCGTCTATGCCGCCGTCGGCTTCCGCGAGTCCCACCACGCCGGATTCGGGAATGGCAACGGCTACGGCCACGGCAACGGAGTCCGCCACGCCCATGGTCAGCCGGCCGGCGCCCACGCGCAGGCCCGCAAGGCCGGTCAGCATCACGGCTCCGGGGGTGCGGCGTTCCCCGCCGATCACCACTACGGTGCCGCGCTCCTCCTTCCCGGCAGTGTCGGTGGAGAGCTGCCAGTCGCGCAGCAGTGCGGGGGTAACGAGTTTAGCGGGGGTGGACGTCATGCTCATCTCCAGAATGTTCGGTAACGGGTGCTCCGCTGTCCTGCAGGTGGAGCACACTGTTGAAGGTGTGCGCTTTCCACGGTCCGGTTCCGGACGGCCGCACCAGGCGGGTGACCGAGCCGTTGCGAACGCTGTTGGCCGCAGCGAGATCCAGCAGTTCCTGCTCGCTCAGCCGTTCGCAGATGTAGCGGATCAGCATAATCACTGCGTCGTGGCAGACCACTGCCACCCGCTTGCCGTCCTCCTCGTCGTCGAGGTCGCGGAAGACGGAACGCAACCGCAGGGCGACGTCGGCCCAGGACTCCCCGCCCGGCGGCCGGTACACGAATTTCCCCAGCCAGGCCCGGCGCTCGGCTTCCTCCGGGTAGCGGGCGGCGACGCCGGCACTGGTCAGCAGGTCCAACACGCCCAGTTCACGGTCCCGGAGACGTTCATCGAGGCGCATCGGCCCGGCTATTCCAGGCAGTCCGGCCAGTTCGGCGGTCTGCTGTGCCCGCAGGTACGGCGAGCACCACACCGAATCGGGCAGGTCCCCGGCGGGCAGCCCGGCAAACCAGCGGCCCAGCGCCGCGGCCTGCGCCTCGCCGTCGGGACTGAGCGGGACGTCCGGGTCCCGCCAGGCAATATCAATACGTTCGGCACCAACACGTCCGGCGCGGGTGGCGGCTACGTTGCCCGCGCTCTCGCCGTGGCGGATCAGGATCAGTTCGGTTGCACCCATGCACCCGACTGTACGCCCGCCGCCGGCCGGACACCGGTTTTCAGGTACGCGTCCGTTCATCCACCCGCCCGCCGTTGCGCACCGTAAAGGTCAGCAGGAACGCGACGGCGGCAAAAGCGGCCAGCAGCAGCAGTCCCACAAAGTAACTGCGGCTTTCCGGATCAAAGGTGGCCCCCATAACCAGTGGCGGGAAGTATCCGCCAAGCCCGCCGGCGGCGGCAATGATCCCGCCAATGGTGCCGACGTCCTGCGCCGGGGCGGCACGCCCTACCCACGCAAATACGCCGCCGGTGCCCAACCCCAGGAAAAGCGCCATCAGGATGAACGCGGTACCGTACACCCGTTCCTCCTCCGGCCGCAGTGCCACGATCACGGCCAGCACCACCGTTCCGGCGAGGGAGGCCAGGGTGACCAGCTTCGGCCCCACCTTGTCCGCAATAGTCCCGCCAATGGGCCGGGCAATGACGGCGGCCACCGCAAACCCGGCGGTCCGGGTCCCGGCCGCGGTTGCGTCATAGTCGTACACGTTGCCCAGATACGTGGGCAGATAGTTCGAGAACGCCACGAAAGCCCCGAACACCACCCCGTACAGGAAGCACAGCTGCCAGGTGACCCGCAGCGTGAAGGCGTGGGTGATCTTGGGCAGCACCGGTTCCGTGGGGGCGGACCAGGCCGGGGACTCGCGCAGGACAAGCCAGCTGATCACGGCCATGACGGCCACCACGACGGCGATGGTGATGTGCGCGCCCATGTAGCCGACGGCGTCGACCAGCCTTGGGGTGAAGAAGGCGGACACGGCGGTGCCCACCATCCCGGCGCCGAAAACACCGGTGGCGAAACCCTTCCGGCTGCGGTCATACCAGGCCGAGCAGAACGGGATACCGATGGCGAACACCGTCCCGGCAATGCCCAGGAAGAAGGCGATGACCACCAGGAACGGGAAGTTGCCCAGCCGTCCCACTATTCCGGTCAGCAGCACCAGGGGCGCGGTGACACCCAGGATGACGGTGAACATGATCCGCCCGCCGTACCGGTCCGTCAGGGCACCCACCGGGATGCGGGCCACCGAACCGACGAGGATGGGCATGGCCACCAGGATGGAGGTCTGGCCTGCGCCCAGGTCCATGTCGGCGGCGTAACGGCTGGAGAGCGGCCCGATGATGGTCCAGGCCCAGAAGCCGACTGTGGAGGCAATGGTCGCGACTATCAGGTTCCGCAGCTGGCCGGATTTCAGGTCCGCCCCTGCGGCCGGCGAGGTGGATGCTGTAGACATGGGTGCCTGCCTTCAGGAGGGAGAACTCAGTTCCGCGGAACGCCGCGGCGGTCGCGGTCAGGGGTGCCCACCGGCGCCCAGCCGCGGGGCGGAGGCGCAGCACCGGGAAGAGGCCGCTTCCCCCGGGAGCGGTAGACAATGTAGGGCCGGAACAGGTACTGCAGCGGTGCGGTGAACGCGTGCACCAGCCGGGTGAACGGCCAGAGGGAAAACAGCACCAGGCCGAACAGGGTGTGGATCTTGAAGGACACCGAGGCCGCGGTCATGCCCAGGATGTCCGGCTGAAGGATGAAGATCGACCGGAACCAGGGCGACACAGTGTCCCGGTAATTCACGATGTTCGTGTCGAAGACGGAGAAGACGGTGGTGGCCAGCCCGGTGAGGATTGCGGCGAGCAGGAAGATGTACATCAGCTTGTCGTTGCGGGTGGTGGCCATAAACACCGGACCGGTGGTGCGGCGCCGGTAGATCAGCAGCACGATTCCCACCAGGGTGGCGATGCCGGCCAGGGTCCCGACGCTGAGGGCGAAGAAATGGTAGGTGTCCTCGTTCAACCCGATGGCGTCCATCCAGGTCTTGGGAATCACCAGTCCCACAAAGTGACCCACAATCACCGCGAGGATGCCGAAGTGGAACAGCGGCGAGGCAATGCGCAGCAGCCGGGATTCATACAGCTGGGAGGACCGGGTGGTCCAGCCGAACTTGTCATACCGGTAGCGCCAGATGGAGCCCAGGATCAGGACGGCGAGCACCAGATAGGGCAGCACTCCCCAGAGCATCACGTCGTCCAGGCCCACCTGCACATTCCCCGGCGGCGGCACGTCCAGCGGCACGGTTGCTTCCGGCACGGTTGCTTCCGGCACGGTTGCTTCCGGCACGGTTGCCTGCGGCATTTCTGCCCGCAGATCCGCTGCGATCATGGGCTGTTCCTTTCACTCACCGGCAGCAGCCGCGAACTGTAGGGTTCCAGGCCCACGGTTTCGGTGGGCGGCCCGTAGCCCGCGGTACGCATCACCGCAGCGGCATCCTCGGGAGAGACACCGGGCAGCGTGGTGCACAGCAGGGTCAGCACACCCTCATGGGGCAGCCCGTCATCGCGCAGGGCCAGGCGCAGCAGTTCCACGGACGGCCGGTAGCGCTGCAGCAGCTCGTAGCCGTCCTGCGGTGAGACTTTGGCGGCGAACTCGAGCACCAGCGGCAGGTAGTCCGGGAGCTCGGTGCCCTCGGGCAGGACTCCGTGCGAGCGGTAGATCTCCTTGAAGGCTGCGAGCGCTTCGCCGCGGCGCCGGGTGTCGCCGTCGGTCCAGTAGGTCAGGTGCAGGCTGTGCCGCTTGGAGAGGTCGAATTCCTGCACGTAGGCCGACTGCACGTCCCGCAGGGGCGTGTCGGCGAACCAGCCAAACAGCGGGTCCAGCTCGCTGCTGCCGGCGCCGGCTTCGGCCAGGGCCGAGCGGATGGCCGGCACCAGGTCCAGCAGCTGCCGGTCCGGATACTCCAGCAGCAGGGCAGCTGCCTGCCGAATGGCCCGGCTGCGCGCGGGGTGCTGGTCAGCGTACGGCTCGGGGGCCAGCGTGCCCTTGCCCGGTTTGCCCAGCAGCTTCTCCAGCAGGCTCACGGGCGGACCCCCGGTCCGGAGGAGGGCGGCTCGGGACCGTTCCGCCCGCCGGAGTCCGACGCCGGTCCGTCGCCTTCGGCCTGGTCGTACCCCGCGCCTTTGCCCTCGGCGGCGTCTGCGTCCGCTGCCCCGCGGTTGTTGTTGGCGGGGAACAGTCCGCGCGGTGTTCCCCGCCCGTCCCAGTTGAGCAGGTTCACCCGGCCGCCCAGGTTGCCGTTTCCGGTGGGGTCCTCCCCGCGCTGCCGCGCCTGCAGCGCGTCGAAGTTTTCCACCGCCACCGGCGTCGGCCGGCCGGAGGCTTCACCGAACACCCCGGTCTGTCCCATGCCCGGCCCGCCCTCCACATCCAGGGAGCAGCCGATTTCCTCGAGGTTGTGGGCGTCCTCCAGGTGCGCGGTCGGGATGACGTACCGCTCCTCGTACTTGGCCACGGCCATCAGCCGGTACATAGCCACAATCTGCTCACCTGCCATCCCGACGTCGGCCGCAATCCGCTCGTCGGGAGCGTCACCGAGGGTGATGTCGCGCATGTAGGCGCGCATGGCAGCGAGCTTGCGCAGCACCCCGGTCACCAGGTCGGTGTCCCCGGCGGTGAACAGTTCGGCCAGGTATTCCACCGGTATCCGCAGCGCCTCGATGGCGCCGAAAAGATTGTCCGCGCTCTCGCCGTCGTGCCCCTGCTCGTTGAGCACATCCACAATCGGGGACAGCGGCGGCACGTACCAGACCATGGGCATGGTCCGGTATTCCGGATGCAGCGGCAGCGCCACCCGGAACGTCTTGGCCATGGCGTAGACCGGCGAGCGCCGGGCCGCGTCAATCCAGTCCTCCGGGATCCCCTCTGCCCGGGCGCCGGCAACCACTTCCGGATCATTGGGGTCCATCATCAGGTCCAACTGTGCCTCGTACAGGTCTTGAACGTTGGGGGTGGAGGCGGCCTCAGTGACCTTGTCGGCGTCATACAGGAAAATCCCGATGTACCGCAGCCGGCCCACACAGGTTTCCGCGCAGACCGTGGGGATACCAACCTCGATGCGCGGATAGCAGAAGGTGCACTTCTCGGCCTTGCCGGAGCGGTGGTTGAAGTACATCTTTTTGTACGGGCAGCCGGTGACGCACTGCCGCCAGCCGCGGCAGCGGTCCTGGTCCACCAGCACAATGCCGTCCTCTTCGCGCTTGTAAATGGCTCCGGACGGGCAGGAGGCCATGCAGGAGGGGTTCAGGCAGTGCTCGCAGATCCGCGGCAGGTAGAACATAAACGTGTTGTCGAAGTCCGCCTTGACCTTCTCCTCGGCCTCGCTGCGCAGCTTCTGCAGCACCGGGTCCTGCCGGTTGGTGCGCTCCGAACCGCCCAGGTCGTCATCCCAGTTGGCGGACCAGCGGATATTCATGTTCTCGCCGGTGATCAGGGACTTGGGCCGGGCCACCGGGAAGTCCTTGCCGGCCGGGGCGTTGATCAGGTTCTCGTAGTCGTAGGTCCAGGGCTCGTAGTAGTCATTCAGCTCCGGCTGGACCGGGCTGGCGAAGATGCCGAAGAGTTTGGCCAGCCGTCCGCCGGCCTTCAGCTTCAGCTTCCCGCGGCTGTTCAGTTCCCAGCCGCCTTTCCACCGTTCCTGGTCCTCGTACCGGCGGGGATACCCCTGCCCGGGACGGGTTTCCACGTTGTTGAACCACACGTATTCGGTGCCGGCGCGGTTGGTCCACGCCTGCTTGCAGGTCACCGAACACGTATGGCAGCCAATGCACTTATCCAGTGCCATCACCATTGCGGTCTGGGCCATGATGCGCATCAGTAGGCCACCTCCTGGGAACGCTTGCGGACAACGGAGACGATGTCGCGCTGATTGCCCGTGGGGCCGAGATAGTTGAAGGCCCAGGACAGCTGCGCGTAGCCGCCGATCATGTGTGTGGGTTTAACCAGGATCCTCGTCACCGAATTGTGGATGCCGCCGCGCCTGCCGGTGGCTTCGGACTTGGGCACGTCAATGATCCGTTCCTGTGCGTGGTAGACGTACAAGACCCCCGCGGGCATTCGGCTGCTCACGATGGCCCGGCCCACCAGGACACCGTTGGTGTTTACACATTCCACCCAGTCGTTGTCGGAGACCTCGATAAGGGCGGCGTCCTCCTCGCTCATCCACACCGAGGTGCCGCCGCGGGAAAGGGAGAGCATCAGCAGGTTGTCCTGGTACTCGGAGTGAATTGACCACTTGTTGTGCGGCGTCAGGTACCGTACGGCCACGGACAACTCGCCGCGGGTACCAAGGGCGGGCTCGCCGAACAGCCGGTGCATGTCCAGAGGCGGCCGGTACACAGGCAGCGCCTCACCCATGTCTTGGATCCAGTCGTGGTCCAGGAAGAAGTGCATCCGTCCGGTCAGTGTGTGGAAAGGCTTGAGCCGTTCGATGTTGATGGTGAACGGGGCGTACCTCCGGCCGCCGGTCTCCGAACCGGACCACTCCGGGGAGGTAATGACCGGTGTGGGCCGGTCCTGCGTGTCCCGGAAGGTGATCTGCCGGTCCTCCGCGCCTTCGGCCAGGTCCGCCAGGGGAATCCCGGTCCGTTTTTCGAGGGTCCGGAAGCCCTGCACCGCCAGTTCCCCGTTGGTGGTGCCGGAAAGCAGCAGGATCGCTTCGGCCATCCGGGCATCGGTATCCACTGCCGGCCTGCCCGCTGCCGCTCCCCGGTCAAAGACGCCGTGCTTACGGGCCAGCTGGACCAGCGGCCGGGAGACATCGTATTTGACGTACTTGGTGGTGAAGCCCAGCTTCTCAGCCAGCGGGCCGACAGCGGTGAACTTCTCCCCGATGGCGGTGTAGTCCCGTTCAACCACGGCGAGCGAGGGCAGATTCTGCCCCGGGACCGCCGGGATGTCCGTGCCTTTCCAATCCGGCGCGTGCCCGCCGGGCTGGGCGATTTCCCCGGGGGTGTCATGGGTGAGTGCCGTGGCTACCATGTCCTTGCGCACCCCCAGGTGCGTGGCCGCCTGGCGGGAGAATTCCTCGGCGAGCAACCGGAACAGGTCGTAGTCCGTTTTCGCTTCCCAGGGCGGGGCGATGGCCGGGGTGAAGGCGTGGACGTACGGGTGCATGTCGGTGGAGGACAGATCGTACTTTTCGTACCAGGTCGCGGCGGGGAACACGACGTCGGAAAGCAGCGTGGAGCTGGTCATCCGGAAGTCCGCGGACACCAGCAGGTCCAACTTCCCCTGCGGGGCGTCCTGGCGCCACACCACGTCTTTGGGCCGGGCGTCGGCGTGGTCCTTGCCCATGACGTTGTTCAGCGTGCCCAGCAGGTGCTTCTGGAAGTATTCCTCGCCCTTGGCCGAGGAGCCCAGGAGGTTCGAACGCCACAGGATCAGGGTGCGCGGCCAGTTCCCCGGGGCGTCCACATCCTCCACGGCAAACCGCAGTTTTTCCTCCTTCAGCTGCCGCGCAACCCACCCCGCTTCGGTATCCGCTTCACCGCGCGCGACGGCGGCGGCGGCGTCGTCGGCAACGTCCAGGGAGTTCCGGGCATCGAACTGGGGAAAGAACGGCATCCAGCCCATCCGGGTGGACTTCGCAATGACGTCGGCGGTGTGCATTCCGCGCAGGTGCCCGGAGGCGAGCGGGGACTGCATGGCGTCCGAAGAATACCCGTCGGAACGGAACTGGTCCGTATGCATGTACCAGAACGCGGTGCCGACCATGAACCGTGGCGGCCGGTTCCAGTCCCCCGCAGAGGCCATGGCCGCCCACCCCGTGATGGGCCGGCACTTCTCCTGTCCCACATAGTGGGCCCAGCCGCCGCCGTTCCGGCCCTGGCATCCGCACAGCATCAGCATGGCCAGGATGGCACGGTAGGTGACGTCGCCGTGGTACCACTGGCAGATGCCCGCGCCGAGGATGATCATGGACCGGCCATTGGATTTCTCCGCGTTGGCCGCGAAGTCCCGGGCAGTGCGGATGACGGCTTCGGCACCCACATTGGTGATTTCCTGCTGCCAGGCCGGGGTGTACGCAGTGGCGGCGTCCTGGTAGCCGGCGGCCCACTGGCCGGGCAGCCCGTCCCTGCCTACCCCGTACTGCGCCAGCATCAGATCGAAGACGGTGGTGACGGTCCGGCCGGCCACTTCCAGCACGGGCACTCCGCGCTGCACCACCGATCCGACGCCGGACGGATCGGTGAAGGCGGGCAGGTCCACGCGGCTAACCTGCTGGCCGTAGGAGGAGGCATCCACCACCGACAGGGCCGGCACCACGCCCTGCAGGTCGAGGTTCCACTTGCCGGCGTCGGCCTCGTTGTAGCGGAAACCCACGGAGCCGTTGGGCACCACCGGGGTGCCGGCATCACGGTCCAGCAGCACGGTCTTGAAAGCGGCGTCCGAGACCTTCTTCTGGCTGCGGCCCAGATCCGCCGCGGTCAGGAACTTTCCCGGCACCACCGTCCCGTCATCCCGTTCCTCCAGGTGAACCAGGAACGGCAGGTCCGTGTACTGCACCACGTAGTCCTCGAAGAACGGAACCCTCCGGTCCACGAAGTTTTCCTTGAGGATCACATGCCCCATCGCCATGGCGAGCGCCGCGTCGGAACCGGCGGCGGCCGGCAGCCATTCATCGGCGAACTTGGTGTTGTCCGCGTAATCCGGGCTGACGGAAACCACCTTGGTGCCCCGGTACCGGCCCTCCACCATCCAGTGCGCGTCCGGGGTACGGGTCACCGGGATGTTCGAGCCCCACATCATCAGGTAGGTGGCATCCCACCAGTCGCCGGATTCCGGGACGTCCGTCTGGTCGCCGAAAACCTGCGGGCTGGCCACCGGCAGGTCCGCGTACCAGTCGTAGAAGCTGTTCATCACCCCGCCGATCAGGTTGATGAACCGGGCCCCGGCGGCGTGCGAGACCATGGACATGGCAGGGATGGGTGAGAACCCGGTGCAGCGGTCCGGCCCGTAATTCTTGATGGTGGAGACGTGCGCGGCGGCCGTCATCTCCAGGGCCTCGACCCAGCTGGAGCGCACCAGCCCGCCCTTGCCGCGGGCCTGCTGGTAGGTTCGGCGGCGCTCGGGGTCGTTGATGATCTCTTCCCACGCCAGCACCGGATCCTTTGTGCGGGCCTTGGCGTCCCGGTACATTTCCAGCAGCACTCCGCGGATGTACGGGAACCGGACCCGGGTGGGGGAATACGTGTACCAGGAGAAGGCCGCACCGCGCGGACAGCCGCGGGGTTCGTATTCGGGGCGGTCCGGGCCCACCGAGGGGTAGTCGGTCTCCTGCGCTTCCCAGGTGATGATCCCGTCCTTGACGTAGACCTTCCAGGAGCAGGAGCCCGTGCAGTTCACCCCGTGGGTGGACCGCACCACCTTGTCGTGGCTCCACCGGTTGCGGTAGAAGGCGTCCCCCTCCCGGCCGCCCTCGCGGAAAACCGCCCGGCCGTCATCGGTTTCATCCCATCGGGTGAAGAACCGGCCAAACTTGAGCATTGCATCTGATGCGGGGCCATCTATCCCCGGAACGGAGCCAGCCATAGCTACTACCTTGGAGCAGGATGCCCTGCAGAGAACAGGGGTGCAGCGGATTAAGCGGCTGCGGCCGGCAACACCGCCCGGTGCACGGGAGGGTTGCGGTGCGTTCCGGGCTGCCCGGGTTGTCGGGAACGAACCGCGCCGGGCGATAAACTCGGTTTGTGAGCACAGAACTTCCAGCACAGGTGTCCGATATTTTCGACCCGCAGCAGTGGCGTCTTGTATCCGGATTCGAAGACCTGCAGGACATGACCTACCACCGGCAGGTGGAGCGCGACGCCGACGGCGCCGTCCTGCGCGACCTGCCGGCCGTGCGGATTGCCTTCAACCGGCCCGAGGTACGCAATGCCTTCCGCCCCGGCACCGTGGACGAACTGTACCGGGCCATGGACCATGCCCGGATGACCCCCGACGTCGCCACCGTCCTGCTCACCGGCAACGGCCCCTCCCCCAAGGACGGCGGCCACTCGTTCTGCTCCGGCGGCGACCAGCGGATCCGCGGCCGTGACGGCTACCGCTATGCAGAAGGGGAAACCAAGGAGACCATTGACCCGGCACGCGCGGGGCGGCTGCACATCCTGGAAGTCCAGCGGCTCATCCGCACCATGCCCAAGGTGGTTATTGCCGTGGTGAACGGCTGGGCCGCCGGCGGCGGGCACAGCCTCCACGTGGTTGCCGATTTGACCATCGCTTCCCGCCAGCACGGAAAATTCAAGCAGACCGACGCCACAGTGGGCAGCTTCGACGCCGGATACGGCTCGGCCCTGCTCGCCCGGCAGATCGGCCAGAAAAAAGCCCGCGAAATCTTCTTCCTCGCCCGTGAATACTCCGCCGAGGACATGGTGGCCATGGGTGCGGTCAATGAAGCCGTGGACCACGAGGACCTCGAAAAAACGGCGTTGGAGTACGCTGCCGATATAGCCCGGCAGTCCCCGCAGGCCATCCGGATGCTGAAGTTCGCCTTTAACCTGGCCGACGACGGCTTGGCCGGGCAGCAGGTCTTCGCCGGCGAAGCCACCCGGTTGGCCTATATGACGGACGAGGCGGTGGAGGGCAAGGAAGCATTCCTGGCCAAACGCGACCCGGACTGGTCCTCATTCCCCTACTACTTCTAGGACCGCATTGGAACTGCTCCCAGTCCTCATCAGGCCCGGCTTCGACGCCGGCATGCTGCTTGCCCCGCTGGCCGACGCGCTGGCCGGGGAAGGCCCCGCCGTCGCGCCGCACACCGACCCGGGCCAGGCGTTCGAGGGCGAGCTGCCCAATGACGACATTGCCCTGGTGATCAGCACCTCCGGGTCCACCGGCACCCCCAAGCAGACCATGCTCAGCAGCGATGCCCTGGCCGCCTCCTCCGTGGCCACTGCGGTGGCGCTGGAAGCGGACGGCCAGTGGCTGGCGGCCCTGCCGGTGAACTACATTGCCGGCATCCAAGTCCTGGTGCGGTCCCTCTACGCCGGGACTCAGCCGGTCTTTATGGACCTGTCCGTCCCGTTCACCGCGGAGGTCTTCACCCGCGCCGCCGAAGACATGACGGACCGCAACCGCTTCACCTCGCTGGTGCCCACCCAGCTGCACCGGCTGCTGCAGGATCCTGCCCCGGAGACGCTGCGCGTGCTGCGGCGTTTCAATGCGATCCTGCTCGGCGGAGCTCCGGCCGGTGCTGCGCTGCTGGAAAAGGCCGGCAGCCTTGGGCTGAACGTGGTCACCACCTACGGCATGAGCGAAACCTGCGGCGGCTGCGTCTACAACGGGCTTCCGCTGCCCGGCGTCGACGTGATCCGCGAAGACGGCCGGCTGTGGATAGCCGGTGACGTGCTCGCCGACGGGTACATGGGCCGTCCGGAGCTTACCCGGGACCGTTTCCGGTTCAACTCCGGCCGACGCTGGTTCCGCACGGATGACACCGGGACGGTCGACGGCGAGGGACGGGTCAGCGTATCCGGCCGGCTGGATGACGTAATTGTCAGCGGCGGCGTCAAGGTTTCCGCGCAGGTGGTGGCCGAAGCGGTCGAAACCGTGGCCGGGGTGGAACAGGCCTTTGTCCTGGGCCTCGAGGACGCCGAGTGGGGCGCCCGGGTGGGCGCCGCCGTCGTTGGCAGTGTTGACCCTGAACTGGTCCGTGAGGCCGTCCGCGCCCGGCTGGGCGCTGCGGCAGTGCCGAAGGTGGTCCTGCTGCTGGAATCCCTGCCCCTGCTGCCCAACGGCAAGGCGGACCGGATGACCCTGCTGCGGCTGCTCGCCGCCGCACGGCACTGAACCGCCGGGTACAACTCTCCAAAACCGAAGAAAAATTAAGGATTACAACTGTGGCTACAGCCGCCCAATGGATAGAAGGCGCCCGGCCCCGGACGCTGCCGATGGCAGTCGCGCCGGTGATTATCGGCTCCGCCGCCGCCTATGACCTCGGAGCCTTCTCGCCCCTGCGTGCCGTACTGGCTGCGCTGGTTGCCGTCCTGCTGCAGATAGGCGTCAACTACGCCAATGACTATTCCGACGGCATCCGCGGCACCGACGACAACCGGGTGGGACCGCTTCGCCTGACCGGCTCCCGGCTGGCAACCCCCAAGCAGGTCAAGTACGCGGCCTTCGGGTGCTTCGGCGCAGCCATGGTCGCCGGCCTGGCCCTGGTGGTGCTCTCCTCCACGTGGTTCCTGATCCTGGTCGGGATCGGCTGCGTGGCGGCAGCCTGGGGCTACACCGGCGGCAAAAACCCTTACGGCTACATGGGCCTGGGCGATGTGTTCGTCTTTGTGTTCTTCGGCCTGGTGGCCACGCTGGGCACCACCTACACCCAGGCACTGGAAATCAACGCTGCCGCCGTCCTGGGCGCCGTAGGCACCGGACTGATTGCCGTGGCACTGCTGATGGCCAACAACGTCCGGGACATTCCCACGGACCGGGTGGCCGGCAAGCGCACCCTGGCGGTCCGGCTGGGCGACGGTCCGGCCCGGATCAGCTACGTCATGATGCTGGCGGTGGCCCTGCTGCTGCCGCTGTTTATTGTCGGCAGTTACCCCTGGCTCCTGCTGGTGCTGCTGCTGGTGCCGGCCTGCATCCTGCCGGCCGGGCTGATGCTCACCGGCAAGACCGGCCGCAGCCTGGTTCCGGTGCTGAAACACACGGGCCTGATCAATCTGGGCTTCAGCGTGCTTTACGCCGCGGGACTGGTGATCACCCGCATCCTGGCCTAGGCCGGGGCAGGACGGTGCAGCCTAAGCCGTTGCGGGGCTAGGCGTCGCGGCGGCGGTCCGCGTCGGTTTCGACGCCGGGACGGTCCGCCACCATGCCGTCCTCCGCCGCGGCGTCGTCAAGTTCGCCGCGGTTGCGCTTGGGTGCGCGTTCCTGGGTGAACCGGCGCTGTACCGTGCGTGCGGCTTCGTCGCGCATGTTGCGTGCAAACAGATAGGTCACGCACCAGGCGATAACCGCGGCCGCCAGCGCCGAGGGCACAATGCCCAGCCCCAGCCACATGCTGATCGCAAAGAAAACGGCCACCAAACCAAGGCGGAGTGCAGTAAATTTCCAGAAAGCCACGCCTTCATTCTAGGCGCTGGGTACCCCTGCTGTTCCTTTCGCCGCCAAAGGACCGGGCAGGCGCCCCTCCTCTACACTGTTGGTATGCCCCGTCTTGTGTTGTTCGGCGTCATTATTGTCGCTGCCGTGATCATCTACGCCGTCATCGAGTGCATCATGTCCCGCTCGAACGAAGTGCGCAGCATCTCCAAGGTTTCCTGGCTGTTCGCCATCGTTCTGGTCCCGGTCCTCGGCGCCCTGCTGTGGTTCCTGTTCGGCCGTCCCACCGGCGGGGGTTCCGGGCCCAGGGAGCCGCGCCGTCCTGCCGCCCCCGACGACGACCCGGACTTCCTGCGCAACTTGGAGAGCCGCCGCCGCCAGGCCCAGAAAGAGGCCGCGCGCCGCGAAGCGGAGCTGAAAGCACGCGAGGAAGGCAGAGGAAAGCAGAATGACAGCGGCAAGCAGAACGACGACGGCCTGCCGGGCGCCTAGGCTGCACGCGCCTTTTCAGCCGCAGCACCCCGGCAATGCCGGAACCCTGTAACGCAGAAGGCCCCGCCCCGGAGATCCGGGACGGGGCCTTCCGCGTTGGTGCGTTATTGACCGTTGGTGCGTTAGGGCTTCAGTGCCTTACAGGCCGGAGTAGCTGTGCAGGCCGGAGAAGAACACGTTGACGATTCCGAAGTTGAAGATCACGCACAGGTAGCCGACGATCGACAGCCAGGCAGCGCGGGTTCCGGTCCAGCCGCGGGTGGCGCGTGCGTGCAGGTAGCCGGCGTAGACCACCCAGATCACGAAGGTCCACACTTCCTTGGTGTCCCAGCCCCAGTACCGGCCCCAGGCCTGCTCGGCCCAGATGGCCCCGGCCATCAGCGTGAAGGTCCACAGCACAAAGGCCACGGCGTTGATGCGGTAGGACAGGTTCTCCAGGCTCTGCGCGGACGGAACAATGCGCATGAACGCCATCCGTGCGGGCCGGCCGGAGCGGATACGGGATTCACGGTCCGCCTGCAGCAGCTGCAGTACGGACATGGCGAACGTCAGGGTGAAGAGCGACGAAGCCAGCACGGCCACCGACACGTGGATGATCAGCCAGTAGCTCTGCAGGGCGGGTACCAGGTGCGCCACCGGGGTGGGGAAACCGATGGTGGCGGCCATCATCATGACCAGGACCAGCCCCAGCACGAAGGTGCCCAGGAAGCGCAGGTCTCGGCGGGTGATCACCAGCAGGAAGACCACGGCCACCACCAGGGCGCCGGTGGTGCAGAACTCGTACATGT
This sequence comes from Arthrobacter sp. zg-Y750, assembly GCF_020907365.1. Classification (NCBI taxonomy): domain Bacteria; kingdom Bacillati; phylum Actinomycetota; class Actinomycetes; order Micrococcales; family Micrococcaceae; genus Arthrobacter; species Arthrobacter sp. zg-Y750. The sequence continues at coordinate 29,174 of NZ_JAJJOC010000004.1, forward strand.
TGCCCCACGGCACGCGGTGGGCCGCCATGCCGCGGCACAGGACAGCGGCTGCGTGGATGGCGGCAGCCAGCACGGTCAGGGCAACGCCCACCCGTGCGGCGTTGCGCCGCGGACCGCCGTAGCCCATGCCTGCGTCTGCGGTCTGCGAACCCCGGCTTGCCTCGGCATCCCAGTCCCGGGCGTTGCCGTTGCCGGCGGGAACTGTTTCACGCACTGCGTTCTTCTGCTCCACCCGGTTCTCCACCGTCTGGATGATCTTGCTGCTCTTGGCCAGGTCCCACGCAAAGGCCAGGAAGGCGACCGTGTAGGTGAAGGCCGCAAGCAGCATAAACAACTCGCTGTAGCGCGCGAGGTCGTAATCGATGGGGTCCATTACCGGTCCTTACCTGGTTCATCATTCGATGCGGGGGGTGCGGGGTTCCCGGCCTCGTGGCCGGACTCCGCCGCCGTGTTTGCGGATACGTCGGCCCGCTCAACATTTTGTCCTTCAGTGCCCTGCGGCACCAGCCACTTTTCGGCCAACAGGCCACGGATAGCAGCTGCTTCACCGGTCAGCCGGGGATCCTCGCCGCGGGCAAGCAACCCGTACTCGACCATGGTACGGCCGTCCGGGTGTGCTCCCGCGCGAACCCATACCCGTCGCCGCGCCAGGAACAGCGAAGCGGCCAGGCCGGAAAGGGACAGCACCGAGAACACCAGTGCCCCGGTCTTTCCCGGATCGTAGTGGATATCCAGGGCGGCGTAGCGCTTGAGCCCGTCGAAGGTGATGGAGCCCTTGCCGTCCGGCAGCTCGTACGTCTCGTTGGCATCCAGCACAATGCCGCCGGCAGGCAGGTCGCGGTTGTTCAGCGGGGTCAGGTCCTCGGTCTCCAGCACGTAGACGTTGGACGGGACACCTTCGTCCAGGCCCAGGTCACCGTAGTAGGAGTTCAGGTTCAGCTGCGGTTCCAGCGGATCCGGATCATAGGAATAGCTCACGCCGGTCTCGTCCATGGCTGCACTGGGCAGGAAGAAGCCCACAAAGCCCAACTGGTCCGGCTTGGCGTCGGGTGCCTTGATAACGGCCAGCGAGGTGTACACGCCGTCGGTGGGCACGGCGACAACCGGGCCCTCCAGCGCCACGTTGCCCTCGCCGTCGCGCACCGTGACCATAGGCGCATAGCCGTTGCCCACCAGGTACACGCGGGTGCCGCCCAGGGTCAGGGGTGAGTTGACCTTCAGGACCTGCTTCTGTTCCTCGGCGTCGGGGCCGTCCTTCACGGTCATGCTGGCGGTGAAGTCCAGCGGCTGGCCGAAGTGCGTCTCGGATTCGCGGTCGAACTCGACGTCGAACTTATCCAGGGTCAGCGAGTAAGGGCTCAGCTGGTTCTCGCTGAAATTGGAGCCCGGGGTGAAGGTGTCGTAGCTGACCAGGGTGTTCACGAAGGACTCACCCTCCACCACGATTTTCTGGCCGCTGTAACCGAACAAGCCGCCCACGGCCACCGAGGCGAGGACCCCGATCAGGCAGGTGTGGAACATCAGGTTGCCCAGTTCCTTCGCGAAGCCGCGCTCGGCACTGACCGAGGGCCGTTCCCCGTCTTCATCCCGGATATCCACCCGGTAGCCTCGCCGGCGCAGGATCTTCGCGGCGTCCCGCACTGCTTCGGCAGGGGTCAGTGAACCGGCGGGAATCGCCATGGTGCCGTATTCGGGCATCCGGGAAAGCCTGCTCGGGGTGCGCGGCGGCTTGGAACGCAGGGCCTTGTAGTGAGCTTTGGCCCGCGGAATAACGCAGCCGATCAGGGAGATGAACAGCAGCAGGTAGATTGCCGAGAACCAGACGGAGGAGTACACGTCGAAAAGCTGGAAGCGGTCCAGCCAGGGCCCGGTGCCGGGGTTGTCCTTGATGTACTGCGTCACCACTGACGGATTTGCCGGGCGCTGCGGGAACAGGGATCCCGGAACGGCGGCCACTGCCAGCAGCAGCAGCAGGAACAGTGCCGTCTTCATGCTGGTCAGCTGGCCCCAGGCCCACCGCAGCGTCCCCCACACGCCCAGGGCGGGCAGCGCGACGTCGTCCCTGCGGCCCTTCTGCGGGCGGGACTTGGACGGGCGGTCCTTCAGTGCTTTCACGTCAACCGATTCCGGGGTCTAGGTGTTCTCATGGTTCCTCTGGTCTCACTGTCTGTCTTTGAGTGCATCAGATCGGCAGGGTCACGTTACCCAACCAACCTTGGAGCTGGTTGATCCACATGTTCCAGACGCCGCTGATCATCAGCACGCCCAGGATGATCAGCATGCCTCCGCCGAAACGCTGCAGCGCGAGCCGGTGCCGCCGGAAGATTCCCAGGGCGCCCATGCCCCGCCGGAATCCGACGGCTATCAGCAGGAACGGCAGCCCCAGGCCCAGGCAGTAGACGAAGGTCAGCAGCGCACCTTTGGCGGCGCTGGCGTCGCTGCCGGAAAAGGACAGCAACTGCACGGCTGAAAGGGTCGGGCCGATGCACGGTGCCCAGCCCAGACCGAAGGTGATGCCCAGGACGGGCGCACCCCACAGGCCGGCCGGGGGCTTTGCCTCGATCTTGCGGTCACGCTGGAACCAGCTCATGCCGCCCATAAAGACAACGCCCAGCAGCACTACCACCACGCCCAGGACCTGCGGGATCCAGCCCTGTTCGGAGCCCTTCAACCAGGCGCCGAGCTGGCCGATCCCGGCACCCAGGGCAACGAAGACCGCGGAGAAACCAAGCACGAACAGGCCGATACCCGCGAACATGCGGCCGCGGCGCTGCTTTTGCAGGTCCACACCGGTGAGTCCGGTGACGTAGCCGAGATACCCCGGAACGAGGGGAAGCACACACGGGGACAGGAAGGAGACGAGGCCGGCCAGGGCAGCCACGGGGATAGCCAGCAGCACGGACCCGTTCAGCACCGTGTCGGCAAAGGCGTTGGCGGTGGACTCAGCGGCAGGAGCCAGCGCGGCGGGAAGGAAGGACACGGCCCTTACGCAGCCAGCGCGTCGCTGATCAGGGCCTTCAGGGTGCCCTTTTCAGCGAGTCCGAGGATGCGGGCTGCCACGCGGCCCTGCCGGTCCAGCACCAGGGTGGTGGGCACGGCCTGCGGCGGGACATAGCTGGTCATGGCCAGCAGCACGCCGCCGTCCTTGTCCATGAAGCTCGGGTAGGGAATGTTGAAATTCCGTTCGAAGGCCTCAGCCGTGGCCGCCTCGTCGCGGATGTTCACTCCGTAGAAACGCGCTCCCTCGGGCTCAAAGGTGTTGTGCAGCTCAACCAAGTCCGGGGCTTCCTTCCGGCACGGGGCGCAGGCCGCGTACCAGAAGTTGAGGACCACGACGTCGCCGGCCCAGTCAGCGGAATTCACTTCGGTGCCGTCAAAAAGTGTGGCGCTGAACTGCACGGCATCGCCGCGGTCGCCGGGGGCGTACTCGGTGACCGAGCCGTCTCCGGCAATGTAGTTCTTGTTGTCTCCGGCGTTGGCCTGCTCGGCCAGGGGGTCATCCGTGGAGCAGCCGGCGACGGCAGCGGCAAAGGGGACGCTGAGGGCTAGTCCGGCGCCGAGGCGCAGGAACGAGCGGCGGCCTAGGTCCCCCGCAGGGCTCTGACGGTTCTTCAAGGATTTCCAGCTTTCATCGCGGCACGGAGAAGCCACTTCTACAACGCGTAGTAATTCTATTATGCGCCGGGCACGTTTGCAGCACCGGGCAGCAGGTCGGCACTGGGCTCGGCGTACCGCACACCCGTCAGGACCGCGCCGTCGAAGTCCAGGGTGGTGACGGAAGTGAGAGTACATTCACGCTGGCGCGGGTCATGCCAGAGCTTCTTGCCTTCCGCAGCGAGGCGGGTCACCCAGATGGGCAGCTGGTGGCTGACCAGGATCGCCTCCGCGTTGTCCCCGCCCACTTCCACCGCACGCATCCGCGCGTCGTCGACGGCGGCCATCACGCGCGCCACCTGCTTGGCATACGGTTCGCCCCAGGACGGACGCATGGGATTGCGCAGCAGCGGCCAATAGCGGGGGTTGCGCAGCTTGCTCTGGATGCGCGACATTCCCTCGAAGCGGTTTTCGGCTTCAAGGATCCGCTCTTCCGTGACGATCTCCAGTCCAAGGGCGGCCGCAATCGGGGCAGCGGTTTCCTGGGCACGGGTCAGCGGGGAAGCAACCAGGTGAACCAGGTTGGCCCCTTGGCTGCGCTGGTCGCTGAAGTGTTCCGCCACACGGTCCGCCATCCGGCGGCCAAGATCGGACAAGTGGAACTCCGGCAAGCGCCCGTAGAGAACCTTGTCCGGATTAAAGACTTCACCGTGGCGTACGAGATGTATGGATGAGCGGGACATGTGTCCCAGTTTCGCAGAGTTGGAGCCAGCCGCTAAATTATCGGAGATCAGGAACCCAATTAACTTGAACGTTTAACCAAACCATGCAACACTAAATGCAAATGCATGAAGATGCTCCGGGAGCCCTCCCGCGGCACTGTCACAGAAGGAGTTCTCCCATGATCCCCAGCGGCCTCACCACCGGAACCTGGAACTTTGATGCTTCACACAGCGAAGTCGGCTTCACCGTCCGCCACGCGGGCATCAGCAAGGTCCGCGGGAACTTCGACAAGGTGGACGCTACCCTGACCATCGGCGAGACCCTGGCGGACACCGCCGTAACCGCCGTCATCGCAGCGGATTCCTTCAACTCCAATGACGCCAACCGCGACGGCCACGTCAAGAGTGCCGACTTCTTCGATGCCGAGCAGTTCCCGGAACTGACCTTCGCCGCCACCGGCATCGAGGGTTCCGGGTCCGATTACAAGGTCACCGGCGACCTCACTATCAAGGGCATCACCCGCACCGTGGTCCTGGACACCGAATTCAACGGCGTTGCAGTGGATCCCTTCGGCGCCACCCGCTCCGGCTTCTCCGCCAGCACCGTGATCAGCCGCAAGGACTTCGGCCTGACCTGGAACGCCGCCCTGGAAACCGGCGGCGTGCTGGTGGGAGACAAGGTCACCATCAACGTGGACGCTGCCTTCATCGCAGCGTAACCGCCCGGCACCACCGCGCTAGCCATACGGCGCAGGGCAATACCCCCAGGCAGCCCCGGACCACGTCGGTCCGGGGCTGCCTTTTTGCTGCCTGGTTGCTGTTTAGCGCCTGACTGCTGTTTAGCGCCCGGTGCCGTTTAGTACCCGGTGCCGTTTAGTACCCGGTGCCGTTTATCTTCCGGCGACCGTCGGGCTTTCAGCGACCCCTGACCCCGCAGCCGCTGCCGCGATAGGCTGGAGGCTCGGCTGGGGGGCGCCCCGGCCGCCCCTGCCGGAGCAACAAACCGCCCAGCCGCCTAAGACTCCAACCAGTTAGCAGGCGGACATGACTACACCTGAGAACGCTCCCGAGCCAGGTCGCGAAAACAACCCTCCACCCGCCGGTGCCCCCGGCACTCCGAACCCTTACGGATCCCCGCAGCCGGGAGGCGGCACGCGCCCCGAGCCCCAGTACGGCCAGTACGCCTCCGGGCCGTACGGATACCAGGCGGCACAGCCCTCCGGGTACGCCTATCCCGGCGGCGGTATGGGTAAACGTGCTCCCAAGGGACCGGCTCCGCGGGAAGTGGTGATCGGATCCTGGCTCATCCTCGCTGCCGGCGTCCTGAGCCTGATCAACAACATCATTACTTCCTTCAGCCTGCCCTCGTTGCTCACGCCCGAAGAGCAGCAGACACTCACAGACTCGGGCATGACTCCCACCAGCGTGAATTCCTTCCTGGTGAGTTTTGGCATTGTGGTCGCCCTGATCGGTTTCGGCTTCTACATCCTGATAGCCGTCTTTGTCCGGAGGGGGAAAAACTGGGCCCGGATCCTGGGGACCGTGTTCGCTGCCTTCGCCCTGATCGGCATTATCACCATGGCCGCCACGTACTTCACCTCACCGCTGGGGCTGCTCTCACTGCTCTCCAGCCTGCTGGGCATTGCGGGCATTGTGATGCTCTATCTCGCCCCTTCCAACCCTTATTTCCGCACCACACCCCTGTACCCGCCGTATTGACCCGGCGAGTCCAGGAAGGGCCCCCGGAAGGCCCCGGACTGCAATATGGATAGTCCCGCCGGTTTGCGGCGGGACTTTTCCCTTCCCGCAGCGGGTTCAGTGCAGGGGTGGTCACACGGCTTCAGTGCCCGCGTAGCGTTAGGTATTCTCCCGGAAGCGCGGCGCTGCCCGCAGTCGCCTCCGGAGACGCCGTTTCCGCCGCGAAGGGGATCACCATGGCCTCACTTCTTCCTAACCGCCGACGCCAAAACCATCAGGGGCAACTGACAGAACCGGTGAATGATGTCACCTTCCCGGCTCCCCCGCCGCATCCGCCGTCGCAGAATCTGCCGAAGGGTATGGATAACAGCAATGCCCTGGACAGCAACGCTCTGGACAGCGCTGCCGCAGCCGGAGGCCCCTCACGGAACGAGGAAGAAGTATTGGCCTTGTGGTTCCGGAAAGGAGTCCTGGGACTTACTGCTTGGCTGGCCGCCGGGGCCAGGGGGGTGGGCCGGTGGCTCCTCGCCGGAGCACGGGGACTCCAGGCGTGGCTCCGCATCGGGTTGCACATAGCGGCGCTTCGGCTGCGCGCAGGTGCCGAGCGGGCCCAAGCAGGCGCCCGCACCGGAGCACACCGAGTACAGACAGGCGCCCAAACTACCTCACGCCACATTCACGCCGGGGCACACGCAGCATCCCTGCGCATCCAAGCCGGCGCCCACGCCACCACCAACACAGCCCGCGCCGGAGCACACCGAGTCCAATCCGGCGCCCAAACCACCTCACGCCACATCCACGCCGGCGCACACGCAGCATCCCTGCGCATCCAAGCCGGCGCCCACGCCACCACCCGCACAGCCCGCGCCGGAGCACACCGAGTCCAATCCGGCGCCCAAACTACCTCACGCCACATCCACGCCGGCGCACACGCAGCATCCCTGCGCATCCAAGCCGGCGCCCACGCCACCACCAACACAATCCAAGCCGGCGCCCACCAGGTCCAGACCGGTGCCCGGACCGCTGCTGCTCAGACGCGGGCCGCGGCCCGGTGGATGCGAAAAAAGCTCCCCTCTGCCACGGGCAACCCGGCGCCCTTCATCGCAATTTCCTGTACTTGTGTTGCCGGTGCCGGCGCGCTCAACCTCGGTGACACCTTCTCAGCGGTTTCCCGCCTTCCCGTGCCGGAGTCCCTGCCGGGGGTGCTGTCCATCCTCGAACGGTTCGGCGTCAACGGTTCGCAGTACGTCAGGGCCGTGGCGATCGTGGAAGTGGCCTACGCCCTGGTGCTCTTCGGCGTCGCGCTCCTGCTTGCCGTCTGCATTTGGGAAAAACGCCGCTGGGCCCAGGTGACGGCGGCCGTACTGGCAGTCGCAGCTCTGGCGTACGCCATCCCGGCGGGCACGGGCGTTCAGACGGCCGCCGCAGCAGCCGCCGCCCTGGGGGCTGGCTTGACCTTCACCAAGGGCGCGGCTCCATGGTTCCGTTCCCCGCGCCGCAGCGCCGCACAGGTCGACGCGCAGCAGGACTACACCGCAGGTCACGGAATGGATAACCCGGAGCCCGACGTCGTATCTCCGGGCCGGGCAGAGCCGGCCCGCCCGGACGCTGTTTAGCGTGCCAGACGGGCCCGTGCGTCGGATGCGATCTCCGATACCTGGGCCCGCTGGGCATGGTAGGCCAGGATCTGCAGTTCCGTAGCCATGTCCACCTTGCGGATCTGGACGTTCGGCGGTGCCTGCAGCACCACCGGCGCGAAGCTGAGGATGCTGGTGATGCCGGACGCCACCAGCCGGTCGCACAGTTCCTGGGCGACGTCGGCCGGGACGGAGAGCACCGCCATGTTCGCCCGCGTTTTCACCAGCACGGTTTCGAGCGACTGGATGGGGCTGATCTTCAACCAGCCGACCTCCTGGCCGATTACCATCTGGTCCGCATCGAAAAGGGCCACCACTTCGAAGCCGCGGCTGCCGAAACCGGGATAGCCGGCCAGTGCACGCCCCAGGTTGCCTGCACCCACTATCGCCACCCGCCAGTTCAGCGTCAGTCCCAAGGCCGCAGAGATCTGCCCGCTCAGGTACGGCACGTCGTATCCCACCCCCCGGGTCCCATAGGAGCCCAGGTAGGAGAGGTCCTTGCGCAGCTTCGGGGAGTTCACTCCCGCTGCCTCAGCCAGCTCCTCGGAGGACACCCGCTCTATGCCGTCAGCGAGCATCACGGACAAGGCACGCAGATAAATGGTCAGGCGGGCCAGCGACGCCGGAGGGATATGCCGCTGGGTTCCGGGCCTGGCGGCCGGCGGGGCCTGGTCGCTGTTTGCGGTTTCCCGTTCCATAGCGGTCTGCTCCTCGGCTGAGCGGGCTTCTTCCGGCATCATCATGCCCCCAGCAACCGTCTGAGGCGCGTTTCATCGATGGTCCAAAAATCCCTTTGCACACCGTCGATGAACAGCACCGGTATCTCCTCGCCGAAACGGGCCGCGAGTTCGGGGGCTTCCTCGGCATTTTGCTCCTGCCATGGCACGCCCAGTTCCCCGCCCACGCGCTTGAGCACTAACCGGGCCTCTTCACACAGGTGGCAGCCCGGTCGGGTCAGGAGGACAACTTCGGGTCCGGCGGATTCGCTCATAGTTCCAAAATAGCGCCAAACCTCGCGATTTCCGCGCCCGGGCCTGGATTTGCGTAGACTCGGAATATGCCCCGATCCACTGCAGTCCGAGCCAGCGGGACCACGTCTGCAGCGGGCAAGCCGGGCGAGGCGGCCTTCTTCGATGTGGACAACACGCTGATGCGCGGAGCCAGCCTGTTCCATGTGGGCCGCAAGTTGCACCAGCGGAAAGTCTTTACCCTGCGGGAAGCCGCCGGCTTTGCCGGCAAGCAGCTGCGTTTCATGCTCCAGGGCGAGAACCTCAAGGACGTCCACTCGGTCCGGGACGCGGCACTGGCCTTCGCCATCGGACTGTCGTCGGAAGATGTCCGCACGCTTGGTGAAGAGGTCTACGACGAGATGATCGTCTCAAAAATATGGCCCGGCACCCGCGCCCTGACCCAGCAGCACATGAAGTCCGGCAGGCCGGTATGGCTGGTGACCGGAACCCCGGTGGAGGTCGCTTCGGTGATCGCGTCGCGGCTCAACCTCACGGGTGCCCTGGGCACGGTCAGCGAGGTCACCGACGGCCTCTATACCGGGCGGCTGGTGGGCGAGTTCCTCCACGGGCAGGCCAAGGCCGACGGCGTTTTGGCACTGGCGGAAAAGGAAGGCCTGGAGCTGGAAAACTGCTGGGCCTACAGCGACTCCTATAACGACGTTCCGTTGCTGAGCATGGTGGGTCATCCGGTAGCCATCAACCCGGACGCCCGGCTGCGCCGTCACGCCCGCGAACGCAACTGGCCCGTTTATGACTTCCGCTCCGGCCGCAGGGCAGCAACCCTGGGCCTGAAGTCCGCAACCGTGGCCGGCGCCGCCTACGGCCTCTGGCGGGGCTTCACCCGGGTCCGCGGCCACTGAGCCGAAGCACGCCTTAAAAGCCGAAGCCCGCCGTCCCGGAAGACTGGCGGGCTCTGCCACAGCGGACCGGCAAACTGCACGGGACGCTGACAGCGGTCGCGGAGAAGTGGTTACTTCTTATTGCGGCGCTGGTGGCGGGTCTTGCGAAGCAGCTTGCGGTGCTTCTTCTTGGCCATACGCTTGCGGCGCTTCTTGATTACTGAACCCACAGAGTCCTCACAAACTAATTAGGAGTTACCGGTATCCATCCCCTGCGGCCCAGGGCCGCAGGGAGTGCACGCCGGTAGTTACTTGCGACGATTAAAACGTTCCTTAACAGGGTACAGCGTCGGCGCTGCGGTAATTGACAGCATGGAACCGCTGCCGTGCGGCTTCCTCACGCGGTGTCGGAACGCCGGTCAATGACGGCGTCTCGAAGCACCTTCTGCACGGCCGACTCCGGAACCCGGTAGGACCGGCCAAAGCGGACCGCCGGCAGCTCACCTGAGTGGACCAGCCGGTAGACCGTCATTTTGGAAACGCGCATGACATCGGCGACTTCCGACACCGTCAGAAACCGCACATCCGAGAAGTTTCCCTCGTCTGCCATTTATCCCTGTCCCTTTGCTCATTAGCTGCCGCTCCCGCAGCCCGGCATTGGAGAATACTGAGCTGAAAGACATCGCGTAATACGCCACGGCGACGTGAGTCCGGCCCCGTTTGTCCCTACTGTAGTGGCTGGAGTAACCATAGTGGAAGTTCTTTCCCTCCACGATGCCCGGCAGGAACGGAACAGCTAGATAACTCCCTGGGCCAGCATGGCATCGGCCACCTTGACGAACCCGCTGATGTTCGCGCCCACCACGTAGTCGCCCGGCGCTCCGTACTCCTCCGCTGTGCGCGCGCAGCGCTCATGGATGTTCACCATGATTTCGGACAGCCGGCGCTCGGTGTGCTCAAAGGACCAGGAATCCCGGCTGGCGTTCTGCTGCATTTCCAGGGCCGAAGTTGCCACCCCGCCGGCGTTGGCTGCCTTGCCGGGTCCAAAGAGCACGCCGGCGCCCTGGAACGCCGAAATGGCCGCCGGGGTGCAGGGCATGTTGGCGCCTTCGGCCACCGCCCGGACCCCGGACTGGATCAGGGCCAGCGCGTTGTCCTCGTCCAATTCGTTCTGGGTGGCGCAGGGCAGGGCGACGCCGGCGCCCGCGTCCCAGATCGACCCGCCTTCCACATACTTCACCGAGTGTCCGCGGCGCTGGGCGTACTCGGAGATTCGCCCGCGTTCGATTTCCTTGATCTGCCGCAGCAACGGAACGTCAATGCCCTTCTCGTCCACCACGTACCCGGAGGAATCGGAGCAGGCCACCACGCTGGCGCCCAGCATCTGCGCCTTGTCAATGGCGTTGATGGCGACGTTGCCGGATCCCGAGACGATCACCCGCTGCCCGTCCAAGCTCATGCCCTTGGTTTTGAGCATTTCCTCCACGAACATCACCACGCCGTACCCGGTGGCTTCGGGGCGGACCAGGGACCCGCCCCAGCTCACGCCCTTACCGGTGAGCACGCCGGATTCGTAGCGGTTGGTGATGCGTTTGTACTGCCCGAAGAGATAGCCGATTTCCCGGCCGCCGACGCCGATATCCCCTGCCGGAACATCCGTGTACTCCCCGATGTGCCGGTACAGCTCGGTCATGAAGGACTGGCAGAAGCGCATTACCTCGGCGTCGGACTTTCCGCGCGGGTCAAAGTCGGAGCCGCCCTTGCCGCCGCCGATGGGCATGCCGGTAAGCGCGTTCTTGAAAATCTGCTCGAACCCGAGGAATTTGATGATGCCCAGGTAGACGGACGGGTGGAACCTCAGCCCACCTTTGTACGGCCCCAGCGCCGAATTGAATTCCACCCGGAAGCCTCGGTTGATCTGGACCGCACCTTTGTCATCCACCCAGGGAACCCGGAAGATGATCTGCCGCTCCGGCTCGCAGATGCGCTGCAGGATAGCCGCTTCGGCGAACTCCGGGTGCTTGCGCAAGACCGGCGCCAGCGAATCGAAGACCTCCACCACGGCTTGGTGGAACTCTGTTTCGCCGGGATTGCGGCGGAAAACGTCGTCGCGCACACGGGTGAGTACTCGTTCCATGTCCTGCTCCTTATGCGTCGGGGCACCGTCAGCACTACGCTAGTCCGGCGGGTGCCCTGACGCGATGCGCGCGTTACGAACGGGCCGCACGTCACCCCTACGGGCGGCGGCGGCGGAATTTGGGCAGCTGTCCGAACAGGTCCGCGGCACGCTCTGCAGCACGGCCGACGGTACGGCCCAGGTTCTGGACACCGGCGTCCAGGGGCAGCGGACGGGCCTCCGCAGCACCGGGAACGAGGGCACCGGCGGCAGCCGCCGCCGCGGTGGTGCGCGCGGTTCCCACGGAAGCCAGGCGCGGTGTATGCCCGCTCAGGGAAGGCAGTTCGAAGGCCCGCAGCCAGAGCACGAGCTCCTCCAGGGGGGCGGCCTGCAGCGAGTAATAACGGCGCTGCCCTTCAGCGCGCATGGTGACGAGTCCTGCGTCGCGGAGCACCTTCAGGTGCTTGGACACCGTGGGCTGGCTGACCTCCAGCTCCTCCACCAGCGTCCCTACGGACTTGTCCCCGGTACGCAGGGCACCGAGGATTTCGCGGCGGGTGCCTTCCGCGATTACAGCAAATACATCGTCACAGACCATGGATTTACCCTAACCGCATACGGGTGCCCGGGCATCTTCGGGCTCAGCTAATCGAACCAGGGATCCAGCCCGTGCAGCGGGAAAAGCTCCTTGCGGGTGGCCATCACCGTGCGGTCGATCCCGTCATTTGGGTCGTATCCCACTTCCCAGGAACGCCACCACAGGTCCGCCCCGTCCCCCATGACGTCCGTGCATTTGACACCGTGTTTTTCCAGCACGTAGTCCCGCCAGGCCGCGGGCACGGGCGTTGAGGGACGCACCCGCCCGTTGGCGGCCACGGAAATGAGCAGGGCCCAGGAGCGGGGCACCACGGATGCCACGTTGTAGCCGCCCCCGCCGGTGGCAATCCAGCGGCCTTCGCACAGCCGGCCGGCCAGGTCACTGATGGTCAGCGCAACCTGCCGCTGCGCCTCAACGCTGATGCGCAGGTTGGTCAGCGGATCGTCCTTGTGGCTGTCGCACCCGTGCTGGCTGACAATCACTTCCGGGGCAAACGCCTCGGTCAGCTGCGGAACCACCGCGTGGAAGGCCCGCAGCCAGCCGGCGTCCGTGGTGCCGGCAGGAAGGGCGATGTTCACGGCCGTGCCCTCCGCGCCCTTTCCTCCGGTCTCGTTGGCGAACCCGGTGCCGGGGAAAAGGGTCAAACCGCTTTCGTGCAGCGAAATGGTCATCACCCGGGGATCGTCCCAGAAAATGTTCTGCGTTCCGTCGCCGTGGTGGGCGTCGACGTCGATGTACACCACCCGCTGCACGCCCCGGTCGAGGAGGCGCGCGACGGCGGCCGCGGCGTCGTTGTACACGCAGAACCCCGCCGCCTTCTCACGGCCGGCATGGTGCATTCCCCCGGAAAAGTTCACTGCGTGCAGCACACTGCCCGAAAGCACGGCGTCCGCGGCCGCCAGCGAACCGCCCACCAGCCGTGCGCTGGCCTCATGCATGCCTGCAAAGGCCGGGTTGTCTTCGGTGCCAAGGCCCATGGCCGCATTGCAGTCCGACGGATCGGCACTTGCGGCCTGCACGGCACTGACGTAATCAAAGCTGTGCACGGTCAGCAGGTCCGCGGCGTCGGCAACGTAGGGCTGTTCCAGACGGACGCCCTCCACGTCGAAAAGCCCCAGTTCCCGGACCAGCCGTGCAGTGAGGTCCAACCGGTGCGGGCTCATGGGATGGCCTGCACCGAAGTTGTAGGCCAGCAGCGATTCATCCCACACAATGCACGTTGGCATGACGGGAAGGCTGAGCCCGGAACTGATCATGCAGACAGGGTACGTGATCCGGGGGTTACTCTGATATTGGGGTCCGTGCCCGGCTGCCGGATCAAACCCTTTAGCGCGCTCTGCTGGATTATGTTTGCTGTGCCGAATCACCGCGGACAAGAACGGAAACTGGAACCAAGAAACCATGGCACTTCCTCGGCAGCCACTCCTGCAAATGAACCCCCGAAGCGAACGTTCGTTCCTTTCCGCAGCCCGCGAATTCGTCGACAACATGGTCAGCGGCCGTCCGGCGCGCCTGGCACTGACGGTCTTCGCCCTGGTCATCCTGCTCTTTACCGCCCTCCTGAGCCTGCCGGTGGCCTCCACCAGCGGCGAGGCCACCCCCCTGCACGATGCCCTGTTCACTGCAGTATCGGCTGTGTGCGTCACCGGCCTGACCGTGGTCTCCACAGCCACCTACTGGTCAACGTTCGGGCAGGTGCTGATCCTGATCGCCATCCAGGTGGGCGGCCTGGGCATCCTGACACTCGCTTCCCTCCTGGCGCTGGCCGTGAACAAGCGCCTGGGCGTGCGCGGCAAGCTTCTCGCCCAGGAAAGCATGAACACCGGGCGGCTGGGCGAAGTAGGCCACCTCCTGCGCATTGTCTTCAGCACCGCCGTCGTCATTGAACTGGCCCTGGCCGCGGCCATGGCGCCGCGGTTCATGATCCTGGGCGAATCCTTCGGGCAGGCAATCTGGCACGCGGTGTTCTACTCCATCTCAGCCTTCAACAATGCCGGCTTCACCCCGCACTCGGACGGCCTGGTCCCCTATGAGGAGGACCTGTGGATCCTGGTTCCGCTGATGCTGGGGGTGTTCATTGGCTCCCTCGGCTTCCCGGTGATCATGGTCCTGCTGCGGACCCGCCACCGCCTCAGCAAATGGAACCTCCACACCAAGCTCACCGTCCTGGTGTCCCTGATCCTGCTGGTGGTGGGAGCAGTGGTGTGGGGTGCCTTCGAATGGTTCAACACCCGCACCATCGCTGACCTGTCCTTCTCGGACAAGATCATCCACTCCCTGTTCGCCTCGGTCATGACCCGCTCCGGCGGGTTCAACCTCGTCTCCATGTCGGACCTGGATTCCAGCACCCTGCTCGTCACCGACATGCTGATGTTCGCCGGCGGCGGCTCGGCTTCCACCGCCGGCGGCATCAAGGTCACCACCATTGCCGTGCTGTTCCTGGCCGTGGTGGCCGAAGCCCGCGGCGACTCGGACGTCCGGGCCTTTGGCCGGACCATCCCGCAAAGCGCCATGCGGGTGGCCATTTCGGTGACCATCCTGGGCGCCACCCTGGTCTCCGTAGCCACGCTCGCCCTGCTGGTCATCACCAACGAAACCCTGCAGCCGGTACTGTTCGAAGTGATCTCCGCGTTTGCCACCGTGGGCCTCAGCACGGGCCTCAGCGAGGTCCTGCCGCCGTCGGGCAAGTACGTGCTCTCCCTGCTGATGTTCGCCGGACGCGTCGGCACCATTACCCTTGCCGCGGCCCTGGCCGTGCGCCAGCGCAACACCCTGTACCACTACCCCGAAGAAAGGCCGATCATTGGCTGACAGACCTCCACACAACGCCCCGGTACTGGTGATCGGCCTGGGCCGCTTCGGTGCCGCCACCGCCGAACAGCTGGTCCGGCAGGGACGCGAAGTCCTGGCCGTGGAACGCGACCCCGCGCTGGTGCAGAAAGCCTCCGGCATCCTCACCCACGTGGTGCAGGCCGACGCCACCAACATCGAGGCGCTCAAGCAGCTGGGCGCCGAGGACTTCTCCGCCGCCGTCGTGGGCGTGGGCACCTCCATCGAGTCCAGCGTGCTAATCACCGTGAACCTCGTGGACCTGGGCATCGAGCACCTCTGGGTTAAAGCCATCACTCCGGCGCACGGCAAGATCCTTACCCGGATCGGCGCCAACCACGTCATCTACCCGGAGGCCGACGCCGGCCGCCGCGCAGCACACCTGGTGGGCGGCCGGATGCTGGACTTCATTGAATTCGACGACGGCTTCGCCATCGTGAAAATGTACCCGCCCAAGGAGACGCAGGGCTTCACCCTGGGCGAGGCCAATGTACGGGCGAAGTACGGAGTGACCGTGGTAGGCGTGAAGTCGCCGGGCGAGGACTTCACCTACGCCCAGCCGGACACCAAAGTCTCCAGCCGGGACACCCTGATCGTGGCCGGGCACGTCGATCTGCTCGAGCGGTTCGCGGCGCGGCCGTAGGGTCTGGTTCCCCGCCGGTGGCTTGGTTCGGCTCCCGCCTTCGGGCGTGGCTCCGGCTCGGCTACCGGCTTCGGGCGTGGCTCCGGCTCGGCTACCGCCTTCGGGCGTGGCTCCGGCGGCAACGAAATTCCTCGCTCGCAGAGCTCGCTTGGAATATTAAAGCCGCCTCCGCCACACCCTGCGGCGGTACGGGTCTTCTCCCCGTCTCATCTGCAGGGTGCTACCGGAACGCCCAATCGGGACGAAGCGCACCAACCGTGAGGCCATTCGACCGGAAACGAAGAGCCCCGAACCTCAGGGATGCGGGCCGTTCCCGGAAAACCCTGCGGTTTGGGTGAAACCCTCGTTTTGTGCAATTCCCCGCGCTGCGCGGCGCAGGGAATGCCACAATCCGCAGGGAATACGACAAACCGCAGGGTCCCGGGGCGCCGTGCTGGACTTGCAGCGGCAGCATTACCCACCAGCGGCAGGACCCGGCGGACGCAAAGGCGTAATCAACCGGCCGGAGGCAAGTCAGCGGGCCAGGGCTAAGCCGTCAGCTGCTTCGTGATTTCTTCGGCGCGGGCCGTCGCTGCCCGGGCACCGGCTTCGATGATGGCCGGAAGGCCGCGCTCGTCGAAGGTCTTGATGGCTGCCTCCGTGGTGCCGTTGGGGCTGGTGACGCCGCGGCGCAGGGCCGTGGCGTCGGCGTCGGGCTCGGCCAGCATGTAGCCGGCACCGGCGACCGTTTCGCGTGCGAGCAGGGCGGAAAGGTCCGGGTCCAGGCCCAATTCCACACCGGCACGCGCCATCGCCTCAGCCAGGTAGAACGCGTACGCCGGGCCGGAACCGCTGACGGCGGAAACGGCGTCGACCTGTTCCTCGGGCACCTCCACCACTGTTCCGGTGGCCGCGAGGACCCGGCGGGCCAGTTCCATCGCTTCGGAGCCGGCTGAGGTGCCGGCAGAAATGGATACGACGCCGCGGCCCAACCGGGACGGCGTGTTCGGCATGGCGCGGACTACCGGCTGACCGGCCGGAAGCAGTGATTCCATCAGCTCCAGCGGTACGGCCGCGGCGACGCTGAGCACGACGGCGCCCCGGGGCAGCGCGTCAGCGACTTCGCGCAGCAGGTCCGCCACCCCCACGGGTTTGACGCCCACAATGACCAGGTCCGCTCCTGCTACGGCCTTTCGGTTCGACTCGGCGTCCTCGCCGCCGGCCAGCACCGTGATGCCGTGCGCGGCGCGCAGCTCTTCCGCCCGCTCCGGGCGCCGGACCGTGGCGGTGACCTGCTCAGCGGGCAGTCCGCCCGCGAGGATCCCGCCAAGGATCGCTTCGTTCATTGAGCCGCAGCCCAAAAATGCCAGTCGGGGATTCGATGCACTGTCCATGGCTTCGATTCTGTCATGGACCTTCCACGGACCGGTCAGGCGGCCGGTCAGGCGCCGAGACTGCTGCTGGGGCCGCCGACCGGCGCTTTGGGACGCAGGTGCTCGCGGGCGAAGTCCAGGGTCTGTTTCAGCTGCTCTTCGCGCTCCCCTGCTCCCCTGCTTCTCCGGGTGCTGACCTCAATGGCCACCACACCCTTGAAGCCGGCGCCGGCAAGGTAGGAAAGGGCTTCGGCGCAGCGCTGCGTACCTTCGCCCGGGAGCAGGTGCTCATCCTTGCCGTTGGGGGTTCCGTCGGTCAGGTGGACGTGGCTGAGCCGGTCACCGAGTTTGCGGATCTGTTCAAAGGAGTCCATGCCCGCAATCGCTGCGTGGGAGAAGTCCCACGTCACGTGCTCGTAGGGTTCCGGAACCGGGTTCCAATGCGGCAGGTATGCCTTCGCCTCACGGCCGCGGACGCGCCACGGGTACATGTTCTCCACCGCGATGGTGACCCCGTACTGCTCCGCGATGGTCTTGACCCCTTCGGCGAAGTTCTCGGCATAACCGGTCTGCCAGCGGAACGGCGGGTGCGTCACCACGGTGGAGGCACCAACCTCGGCAGCCATGGCCGCGGACATCTCAATCTTGGTCCAGGCTTTGCCCCAGACCTGCTGGGTCAGGAGCAGGGTGGGTGCGTGGATGGCGAGGATGGGCTGCTGGTACCGCTCGCTCAGGTCACGGAGGGTGTCCGGGTTTTGGCTGATGGAGCTGTTGGTGACCATGATTTCGACGCCGTCATAGCCGAGGTCATGGGACACGGCGAAGGCGTCGTGCACCGAGAGCGGATACACGGAGGCACTCGAAAGCGCGACCGGGATTTCAGTCGGTGCGGTCAGCGGCTGCACGGCGGCCGTCGAGGGGACGGCGGAAGGTGACGGAGTCATTTTCAGCTGTGCTTTCCGTTGGTGGAAGGAGCGGCTCCCGCAGGGACGAGGAACTCCTCGCCTTCCGCGGGGCCGCGGGGAAGGTCCCCGGTGGTTTCAAACCGCAGCGTATCGAAACGCCGCAGGATTAGGCCCTCGCGGAGCGCCCAGGGGCAGATCCGCAGGACGGGCACGTCAAAGGCTTCCATGGCGGCCTGGGCTACCAGTGCCCCGGCAAGCATCTGCGGTGCCCGCAGCGCGGAGACCCCGTCCAGTTCCGCACGGTCCCGGGAACTCATCGCTCCCAGCCGCTTGGTCCAGAGGGACAGGTCCTCCAGCGTGAGCCGGCGGGGCACAAAAGGTCCGGCGGCCGACGGCGCGGCCCCGGCAATGCGCGCAAGCGAGCGGAAGGTCTTGGATGTTCCGGTCACCAGGTCCGGGCGCCCGACGGCGGCGAACTCCTCCGCCGTCTCGCCGACCAGCCCGCGGATGTACTTGCGCAGCTTCTTGATGCTCTTGGGGGTGGGCGGGTCATCGGGCAGCCAGTCCCGGGTCAGGCGGCCGGCGCCCAGGGGCAGGGACCGGGCAATCTCGGGCAGCTCATCATGGCCCATCGCCATCTCGAAGGAGCCGCCGCCAATGTCCAGGTCCAGGATGGTTCCCGCTCCCCAGCCGTACCAGCGGCGGGCAGCCAGGAACGTCATGGCCGCTTCGTCGCCGCCGGACAGTTCTTCCAGCCGGACGGGGGTCTCGCGGTGCACCCGGGCCAGGACCTCGGCACCGTTGGCTGATTCCCGGATGGCCGACGTGGAGAACGCCAGAAGGTCCTGGGCGCCGTGCCGGCGGGCAAAGTCCCACGCCTCGCTGACGAACCCGACCAGCTCATCCTGCCCCGCTTCGCTGATCGCGCCGTCGGGGTCCAAATAGGACACCAGCTGCAGGGGACGCTTGTGCGAGGCGAAGGGAGACGGGCGGGCACCGGGACGCGCGTCCACCAGCAGCAGGTGGACGGTATTGGACCCTATGTCGAGGACGCCTAGGCGCATGTTTCCATTATGGACTCTGCCCGTCCCCTACTTCTTCGCCGCGGCCTTCTTCGGAGCCGCCCGCTTGCGCACCGGCTTCTTGGCGGCCGGGGCCTTCTCCCGCTTCTCTGCGAGCAGTTCGATCGCCTGCTCGCGGGTCAGTTCCTCGATGGCCGTGGACCGGGGCACCGTGATGTTGGTGATGCCGTCGGTGATGTAGGGGCCGAACCGGCCGTCCTTCACCACAATGGGCTTCTCCGACACCGGGTCAACACCGAACTCGGCCAGCGGAGCCGCTGCCTGCCGGCCGCCGCGCTGCTTGGGCTGGGAGTAGATCTCCAGTGCCTGCTCCAGGGTGATCGTGAAGATCTCCTCTTCCGAACCGATGGAGCGCGAATCGGAGCCCTTCTTCAGGTACGGCCCAAAACGGCCGTTCTGCACGGTGATCTCGTTGCCCTCGGCGTCGGTACCCAGGACGCGCGGCAGCTTCATGAGCTTCAGCGCCTCCTCCAGGGTGACCGTCTCCACGCTCATGGACTTGAACAGCGAACCGGTGCGCGGCTTCGCCTTCACGGGCTTCTTCGGCGGCTTGGGCTTGCCGTTCTTGTAGTACTCCACCGGCTGGTTGGCCAGGTCCTCTTCGGTGGGCTCCGGGATCAGCTCGATCACGTACGGACCGTAGCGGCCGTTGCGGGCCACGATGGTCCGCCCGGTCTCCGGGTCGGTGCCGAGCACCCGTTCCTCGGGAGCCGCCGTCTCCATCAGTTCGATGGCCTTTTCGGCGGTGAGTTCGTCCGGGGCAAGGTCCTCGGGCACGTTCGCCCGCTCCGGCTCGGTTCCCTCCGGGGCGTCCGCGGGCAGCGGGCGCTCCAGGTAGGGACCGAACTTGCCCACGCGCAGCATGATGCCGTCGGCAATTTCGATGGAGTTGATGGCCTTGGCATCGATTTCGCCGAGGTCGTTCACGATGGTGTGCAGGCCGGTTTCAACCCGGTCGCCGTAGTAGAACTGGTTCAGCCATTCCACGCGTCCGGCTTCGCCGCGGGCAATGCGGTCCAGGTCTTCTTCGAGTTCTGCGGTGAAGTCGTAGTCCACGTAGTCCGTAAAGTGCTCTTCCAGCAGGCGGACCACGGAGAACGCAATCCAGCTGGGCACCAGGGCCTGTCCGCGGCTGCTCACGTAGCCGCGGTCCATGATGGTGGAAATGGTGGCGGCGTAGGTGGACGGACGGCCGATGCCGAGCTCTTCGAGCATCTTCACCAGCGACGCTTCAGTGAACCGCGGCGGCGGGGAGGTTTCGTGGCCGCCGGCGGCAATGTCCGCAGCGGTCAGCCGGTCCTCGGCTTTCAGCACCGGCAGGCGCGCACCCTCGGTGCCCTCGGCGTCGTCGTCCTCGCGCACGGCGTCGCGGCCCTCTTCATAGGCGGCCATGAAACCGCGGAAGGTTATGACCGTACCGGAGGCCGAGAACTCGGCGTCGCGCCCGTCGGTGGAAACTGCGCCGATGCGCACGGAGGCGGTGGAACCCTTGGCGTCGGCCATCTGGGAGGCGACGGTGCGCTTCCAGATCAGTTCGTACAGCCGGAACTCATCGCCGCGCAGCGAGGACGCCACCTGGGCGGGGGTGCGGAAGGAGTCACCGGCGGGCCGGATGGCTTCGTGGGCTTCCTGGGCGTTCTTGGACTTGCCCTTGTACACGCGCCGGGCCTCGGGCACGTACTCGGGGCCGTACAGTTCCGAGGCCTGCCGGCGGGCGGCGTTGATCGCCTGGTCCGACAGCGCCGGGGAGTCCGTACGCATATAGGTGATGTAACCGTTTTCATACAGCCGCTGGGCCACCTGCATGGTCACTCGGGAGGAGAAGCGCAGCTTACGGCCGGCCTCCTGCTGCAGGGTGGAGGTGGTGAACGGAGCGGCCGGACGGCGCGTGTAGGGCTTGGTGTCCACGGAGCGGACCGTGAACGCAGCCGATTCCAGGCCGGCGGCCAGGGACACGGCCGAGGCTTCGTCCAGGTGCACGGCGGTCTTGGATTTCAGCTCCCCGCGGTCGGTGAAGTCCTTGCCGGTGGCTACGCGGGCGCCGTCAACGGCCACGAGGCGGGCCTTGAACCTCTCGGCAGCCTCGGTGGCGAAGGTGCCCACCAGGTCCCAGTACGACGCCGGGCGGAACGCCATGCGTTCCCGCTCGCGTTCGACCACCAGGCGGGTGGCAACGGACTGAACACGCCCGGCGGACAGGCCGCGGGCCACCTTGCGCCAGAGCACGGGGGAAATTTCATAGCCGTACAGCCGGTCAAGGATGCGGCGGGTTTCCTGGGCGTCCACCATGGCCACGTCAACGTCGCGCATTTCCAGCAGCGCACGCTGGATGGCTTCGCGGGTGATTTCCGGGAAAGTCAGGCGGTGCACGGGCACCTTGGGCTTGAGGACCTGCAGCAGGTGCCATGCAATGGCTTCGCCCTCGCGGTCACCGTCAGTTGCGAGATAGAGCTCGTCGGCGTCCTTCAGGGCGGCCTTGAGCTCGGCCACCTTTTTCCTCTTGTCCGGGGACACCACGTAGTACGGCTCGAAGTCCTTGTCGAGGTCCACGGCGAACTTGCCCACAGCTGTCTTCTTCAGCTCTGCGGGCAGGTCGGAGGGCTGCGGAAGATCGCGGATGTGCCCCATCGACGCCGTCACCTCGAAGCCTTCGCCCAGGTACCCGGCGATGGTCTTGCCCTTGGCCGGAGACTCGACAATTACAAGCTTCTTCTTGCCGGTCTTCTTGTCCGTTGCCTTAACTGGCACTGTTCTCCTACGTAACGGGGTTCAAAATTATCGGGGACGCCTTGCGCCCTGGGTGTCCGGTGCATCCACGCCCCGGCCATCACAGTCCGGTTCATCCACAGACAGTATGCGCGATGCCCCAGCACTAGGGTAACCATAAAGCACCGCCGGCACTGACCTGCAACAGGATCGGCCGGGACCTATCTGTAAAGCGGAACGAGGAAGCCGTCCACCACCAGATTACGCACTTCCCGGACCAGGTCGGAGCCGAACTCAGGATCGGAGCGGTCCAGCAGTGCTGCCAGGGCGGAGGTAATCTGCCCGACGGACAGCTCGCCGTCGCAGGCGGAAACGAAGCCGGTGAGCTCCGTGCTCATCAGATTGGTCCGGCGCAGCCCGGCGCCCTGGCGGAGCAGGATCACACCCGGGTGTTCGGCGCCGGGACGCTGGTGGCGTTCCTCGGTCACGTCGTCGGCCACGGTCAGATGCGCGGAAGACAAATCGGCCTGCGCTCCCGCCCAGTCGAAACGCCGCACCGCGGCGTCCAGGTGCGGGCCCATGGGCTGCTCCACGGGATGGGTGATCTCCTCGAACCGGCGCAGCGGTTCGGCGCCGGCCTTGCGCCGGCGGCGCAGCCACAGTGAGCCGAAGCCCACAGACCCGACGCCGCGCGAGGCGAAGTCTGCCAGGTAACCGGCATAGGCGGCCGTGTATTGCTCCCGGTCCCGGCCCTGGGCAGCATCCCGCAGCCACATTTCGGCGTACTCGGCCGGGGTCAGCGTCTCGCGCTGGATCACCCAGGCGTCGGTGCCCTCGGGCAGCCACTGCTCGATGCGCGCAGACCAGTTCTCCTCCTCGCCGGCAGGAATCTCCCAATTGCCCAGCATCTGTGCGGTGCCTCCCGGACGCAGCACCTGCTCCAGACCGGAAACCAGCGCGGACACGATGCCGTCACCGGCAAGCCCTCCGTCGCGGTAGGTGAAGCGGTCATCTTCAGAGTCGGCGCCCGTGCGCGGCGTGATGACGAACGGGGGGTTGGACACCACCAGGTCGAATTTCTCGCCGGCCACCGGCTCCAACAGGCTGCCCAGCCGCAGCGTGAACCGGTCTTCCGGCTGGTCCGGGTCGATGTCCAGCTGGGCGGCGTTGAGCATCAGGTTGAAGCGGGCGAAGCCCAGCGCGCGTTCGGACACATCGGTGGCGGTGACGTGGTCCGCGTGGCGGAGCAGGTGGAAAGCCTGGATACCGCAACCGGTGCCGAGGTCCAGGGCCCGGCCCACGGGATTGCGCACCGTGAGCTGCGCAAGGCTCAGGGAGGCCTGGCCGATGCCCAGCACATGGTCGCGGCGCAGCACGCCGGGGCGCTGGTGGCTGCCCAGGTCGCTGGCGACCCATAGATCAGCGTCGGGGTTCCCCTCGGTGGGCGTGCCGCCGTCGTCAGCGCCGTAGGGCCGCAGGTCCACCGCCGCACGGAAGGTGCCGAAAATGAGGCCGCGCTCAATGAGCCCGAGTTCCAGCAGGCCTTCGGTGCCCGTGCGCGGCATGGCAGCATCCAGCTGTGCCCGCTCCACGGTCTCCCCCAGCAGCCAGAGCAGCACCGGCAGTGCTACCCGGCGCGGTTCTGCCGCATCGGCCTCGGCACGGCAGGCCAGCAGCGCCGGCACCAGTTGGTCCCGCTGCAGGGCCGCAGACGCTTCCTCGCCGAGGAACCCGGCCACACCGTCCACGGTGTAGCCCGCCTCCCCGAGGTCGGCGGCGAGCGCCTTAAGCAGCCAGGTATCCCGGCTGCGCGGCGCGGAGGGCACGAAAGAGAAATCAGTCACAAACCCAGTCTATGACCGTGCGGGCCGCAGTCCGTGCAGGGCCCGGCTGCGCCTGCTCGGACTCCGGCGGCACCCGGCCTCAGCCGGACCCTTTCCTATGCTTTTCCCTATCCTGCCGCCGGTTCCAGCGGCTCCGCGGAGGTGCCGCCGGAACCCGTGGAGTGTGCTGATGGGAGCGCAGCGGCCTGCCCTTCGGATGCCGTTCCGGCAGCGGGCGCCCCTGCCGCATGCCGGGCGGCCCGGTAGCCAAAGACGACGGCCGGGGCAATGGTGGCCCCCGCCCCGGGATACGTGCGGCCCATGACCGACGCCGTGGTGTTGCCGGCCGCGTAGAGGCCGGACATCACGCTGCCGTCCTCCCGCAGCACCCGGGCATCGGCATCCGTCAGCAAACCGCCCTTGGTGCCTAGGTCCCCGGGGTACAGGCGCACGGCGGAGAACGGCCCCTTCTCCAGCGGTCCGAGGTTCGGGTTGGGCTTGACCCGCGGATCGCTGTAGTAGTTGTCGTACACGGTGTCCCCGCGGTGGAAATCCTCGTCGATGCCGGTCTTGGCGAAGCCGTTGAACCGCTCCACGGTGGCCTGCAGGGCAGCCGGCGGCACACCCATTTTCTCCGCCAGGCCCGTGAGGGATTCGTCCTGGAGCAGCAGGCCCTGCTTCTTCCATTCGCGGCGGCCCTGCAGCAGCGCGTTAAAGAGGTAGCGGCGGGCGTGCCGGGCATCAAAGACCAGCCACGCCGGGTCCCCGGGGACCTTGCGGTTGTTTGCGAGCATGTGGTGTCCGAAGTCCACGTAGGATTCGGACTCGTTCAGGAACCGGTTGCCGGCTGCATCCACCACCAGAGAGAAGGGCATGGAGCGTTCGGCGAGGGTGAAAGTGACCTCGCCTTTCGGCCCCACGCAGGTGGGCCCCCACCAGGCATCGTCCATTAGGGCAAGCGCTCCCCCGCGGGCTGCCACAATATCGATGGCCTGCCCCAGGTCCCCCTCCGGTGCCGATGAATACTCCTTCTCCAGGCCCTGGTACTTTTCCCGCCACTGCGCGTTGCGGGCGAAACCGCCGGCCCCCAGCACCACGCCGCGCCTCGCCCGGATACGCACGTCCCGGCCGTGGCGGCGGACGACGGCGCCCAGCACCGTGCCGTCGTCGTCCTGGATTAGGTCCACCAGCGGAGCCGACAGCCAGACCGGGGTCTGCTGGTTACGGACGATGTACATCAGCGACGAGGCCAGCGCCCCGCCCAGCCCGTAGAGCCGCTTGCCGCGCGCCAGCCCGCCGAGCGTGCGGAAGACAAACCGGGCACCCCGGATAAAGCCGCTGGGCGTGGACCAGGCCCGGGACAGTTCCCATACATCGTCGGTGGCCAGCGGGGCCGGGATGCCGGAAGCGGCCGGACGCGACTGCTTAAACCAGGGACCCAGCAGCTTGGTGTCGAAGGCCTTCACTTCCAGTGAGCGCCCCACCATGCCGCCGGGCCGGTCCGGATAGTAGTCCGGGTAGTCCTTGGACCGCATCCACTGCACGCCCAGGCCGCCCAGGAAGGTCACCACATCGGGCACGGTGCGCAGGAACGCGAGCTTGCGTTCGCGCGAGGAGGCCGGACCGACGTCGGCGATCACCTCTTCCATATAGGTCAGCGCGTTCTCTTGGCTGTCCTCCACGCCGGCCTGCTTCATCAGCGGGTTGTTGGGCATCCACAGCCCGCCGCCGGAAATTGAGGTGGTGCCGCCCCAGAGCTTGGTGCTTTCCACCATGAGGACGTCCAGGCCCTCGTCGGCGGCGGTGATCGCCGCGGTCAGGGCGGCGGCGCCGGTGCCGACCACCAGGACGTCCACCAGCCGGTCCCAGTGCTCCGGCCCGCCCCGGGGTGCTGCTGCCCGGTCAGCGGGCTCCGGAACTGCCGTCCGGCCGTCTCCGGTTTGGCTGTTGCCTTCGTCTACTGCTGCGTCCGCCACGTCAACACTCCCCCGCTTTGAGCCGCGCCCGTCCCCGGTCCGTCCGGCGAAGTGCCGGGTCCGTTCGGGCCTGCCGCGGGCCGTCGGCCCGTGTGCGGGACAGTATCAGCGGGGGTGCCGGAAGTACACAGGTTTATTAGGCTCCGCCTAAGTAGTGCGGAGGCCCCCTGCCGCCGCGGCGGCGGGTCACTCGCCGGTCAGCGGCCGGTCAGCGGCCGGTCACTCGCCGCAGCGGCGGTCACTCGCCGCAGCGGCGGGTCACTCGCCGCAGCCGTCCGGGCAGCGCAGGGTGGACGGATCGGAGGCGCAGTCCGCGCAGTACAGGGTGAGTTTGCGGCAGGACGGATTGGAACAGTTTTCGAACTTGCTCGTGGGTGCCTCACAGCGCACGCAGCGGCCGATGGTAACGGCGTCGTCGGTGAACTCGGTGTGCATCCGCTTGTCGAAAACGTACAGCGAGCCTTCCCAGAGGCCTTTGTCCCCGTAGGTCTCGCCGTACCGGACAATGCCGCCCTTCATCTGGTAGACCTCCTTGAACCCGCGGTTCACCATCAGGCTGGAGAGCACCTCGCAGCGGATGCCGCCGGTGCAGTACGTGACTACGGGCTTGTCCTTGAGGTCGTCATACTTGCCGGACTCGAGTTCGCTGATGAAGTCGTGCGTGGTGGACACGTCCGGAACCACTGCGCCCTTGAACTTGCCGATCTGCGCTTCGAAGGCATTGCGGCCGTCGAAGAACACCACTTCCTCACCGGCTTTTTCCTTCTGCTCCACGAGTTCGTGGAGTTCCTCGGGACGCAGGTGGGTGCCTCCGCCCACCACGCCGTTCTCGTCCACCTTCAGCTCCCCGGGTGCGCCGAAGCTCACGATCTCGTCGCGGACCTTCACGCTCAACCGCGGGAAATCCTCGGCGGAACCCTCGGAATACTTCACGTCCATCTTCTTGAAGGCGGGGTATTCCCGCGTCGCCTTCACATAGGCCTTCACCGCGTCCAGGTCTCCGCCCACGGTGCCGTTGATGCCGTCGCGGGAGATCAGGATGCGCCCGTGCAGGCCCAGCTTTTCGCACAACGTGCGCTGCCACAGCCGGACGGCGTCGGGATCGGAGAGAGGGGTGAAAGCGTAATACAGTGCAATTCGGTTCAGTGCCACAAGACAAGGGTAGACCGCCGGAGGATGGCCCATTTTCCCCGGGCCCGCATACCTTTCCCTACAGGTGCCCGCTAATGTGCATCTATGAGAGCGCTGGACGATGATCTGCTGGAGACCTGGGTCTCCGGCTGGGCACAGGCACGTGGTTACCGGACGCGGCATGAAGGCCGTTTTCCGGCCGCATTGCTCCATGACCGGACCAACGACTGGGAGTATTTCGCGCTTGAGCCCTCCCACGACGAGTTTGCCGCCCTGGCCTCCTCCGCCCGGCACAGCCCCACCCGGCTGTTCACCATCGTCACCACGCGGGTCAACGAGATTTACGGTGCCGCCACCGTTTACGGTCTCCAGGTCCGCTCCACCGACGAAGTGCTGATGATCGCCGATATGTCCGACCAGGACATCGAGGCGCCGGTCCTGCCCTGGGAAGACTTCGAGACGGAAACCACCCATGAGGACAACGTGGGATCGGTGACCGTGCTCTCCGGGGGCACACCGATTGCGCAGGGACGAGTGGCCGTGGTGAACGGCCACGCCGTCTTTGACCGGATAGTCACCGAGCCCGGGTTCCGCCGGATGGGGCTGGGCAGCTACGTGATGCGGGCGCTGACCGCCCTCGCGCTCGAGGACGACGCCGACTCCGGACTGCTGGTCGCGTCCATGGACGGCCAGGAACTGTACCGGTACCTCGGCTGGGAGTCGCTGGCCAGCGTCGTGATGTTCGAGCCGCGGCTCTGACGTCTCTGATCCGCTGTTCCGGCCCGGGGGTGCAGGGGCCGGAGTCTGAGGGGGAGGTTCCCCCTGCAGTGAACATGGTCCGGCTCCGGTTCGCCGGTGGGAGAATGGGCTCGTGGCCCTACATGATTCCCTGATTCCGCTGCTGGGCGGCGGCGCAGAGCCGGAACAGCTGATGCATGTGCATCAGATTCCAGCCCGCCGGGCAGTCACCGCACCGTGGCCCGAGTGGGCGCATCCCGACGTCGTCGCCGCCTACCGGAACCTGGGCATCCAGGAACCGTGGGCGCACCAGATGGAAGCCGCCGACGCCGCGCACGGGGGCAGGCACACGATCATCGCCACCGGCACCGCCTCCGGGAAGTCCCTGGCCTACCAGCTGCCGGTAGTGGACGCCATCCACCGGACCTCCCTCGATGACCGCGCCACACTGGAGCCTTCCGGCGCCGTCGCGCTCTACCTCGCTCCCACCAAGGCCCTGGCCGCCGACCAGCTCGCAGCGGTGAAGTCGCTGAAGCTGCCGACCGTGCGGGCCGAGACGTACGACGGCGACACTGACACCGGTGCGCGGCGCTGGATCCGGGACCACGCCAACCTGGTGCTGGCCAACCCGGACATGCTGCACTTCGGGGTGCTGCCCAACCATGCCTGGTGGGCGCGGTTCTTCCGCCGCCTGAAGTACGTCATCATCGACGAGGCGCACAGCTACCGCGGCGTGTTCGGCTCCAACGTGGCGAACCTGATGCGCCGGCTGCGGCGGATCTGCCGGTACTACGGTTCCAACCCGGTCTTTATCGGTGCTTCCGCCACTTCCGCGGACCCTGAGCAGTCCTTCAGCCGGCTGATCGGCGCCCCGGTCACGGCGGTCACCGAGGACCGCTCCCCGCACGGGTCCACCACGGTGGCTCTGTGGGAACCGCAGCTCACCGAGCTGAAGGGCGAAAACGGCGCCCGGTCCCGCCGGACCGTGGTGGCCGAGACCGCGGACCTGCTGGCGAACCTGGTTTCCGCGCAGGTGCGGACCATTGCCTTCATCAAATCGCGCCGCGGCGCCGAGACCATTTCCACCATCACCCGGCGGCTGCTGGACGAGGTGCACCCGTCGCTGCCGGGACGGGTCGCGGCTTACCGCTCCGGCTACCTGCCGGAGGAACGGCGCGAGCTGGAGCGGCGGCTGCGCAGCGGGGAGCTGCTGGGTATCGCCAGCACCTCGGCCCTGGAACTGGGGATCGACATTTCCGGGCTCGACGCCGTGCTCGTGGCGGGCTGGCCGGGAACCCGGGCCTCCCTCTTCCAGCAGATCGGGCGGGCCGGGCGCTCGGGGCAGGACGCGCTGGCGGCCTTTGTCGCCAGCGACGACCCGCTGGACACCTATCTGGTGCACCATCCGGAAGCTATTTTCGATATTTCCGTGGAAGCCACTGTCTTCGACCCGTCCAACCCGTATGTGCTTGGCCCGCACCTGTGCGCGGCGGCTGCGGAGCTGCCGCTGACCCCGGACGAACGGGAGCTCTTCGGTCCCACCGCCGCCGGACTGCTGGAGCAGCTGGTGGGCCAGGGGTATCTGCGGAAACGACCCTCGGGCTGGTTCTGGACGCATCCGGAGAGCGCGGCATCCATGGTGAACCTGCGTGCTGCCGGCGGCGGGCCGATCAACATTGTGGAGTCCGAAACCGGCACCCTGCTGGGCACCATGGATTCCCCGCAGGCGCAGTACCAGGCCCACACCGGGGCGATTTACGTCCACCAGGGCACTACCTTCCTGGTGGACGAGCTCAACGAGGCCGACCACTGCGCCATGGTTACCCGCACCAACCCGGAGTTCTACACCCAGGCCCGGGACATCACCCAAGTTGAGGTGCTGGAGACGGAGCGCACCGAGGAGTGGAACGGCATCCAGGTCTGCTTCGGGACGGTGAAGGTGACCACGCAGGTGGTTTCCTACCAGCGCAAGGCCCTGATTTCGAACGAAATCCTGGGCGAGGAGCCGCTGGAGCTGGAAGCCAAGGAATTGTTCACCAAGGCCGTGTGGTTCGTCATTGATGAACGCTTCCTGCTGGAGGCCGGACTGGCTGCTGCTGACTTCCCCGGCTCGCTGCACGCCGCCGAGCACGCTTCCATCGGGATGCTGCCGCTGGTGGCCACCAGCGACCGCTGGGACATTGGCGGGGTGTCCACCGCGTTGCACGCCGATACGGAGAAACCCACCATCTTTGTCTATGACGGCCACCCCGGCGGAGCCGGTTTCGCCGAACGCGGTTACGACGCCGCCCGGATCTGGCTGGCGGCGACCCGGGACGCCATCCGGGCCTGCGAGTGCGAGGGCGGCTGCCCGTCCTGCGTGCAGTCCCCCAAGTGCGGCAACAAAAACAACCCACTGGACAAGAAGGGCGCAGTCACGCTCCTGGACGTTCTGCTGAAACATGCCCCGGACGAGGCGCTCGCGCTGAGTTAGCCGGAGGGACAGGGGCGCTACCCCTCGGGTGCAGGGGACGCTGCCTTCGTGTGGGCGAGGGGGACGCTTACCGGAGCCCGGCATCCTTGGAGGACTGCCCCAAGACGCCTGCTGCCCTCATTCCGGCGGCCCTGCGCGTGCGGCGGCCGCTGCCGGGACTGGAAGTGCGGGCACCAGCACCTCTGCCCGCACTGTGACCGTGCCCCGGCCGGCATCGGCCCTGCAGTCGGCGAGCCGCGCGTTGTTCCGGGCCGCCACGCCCCGCGCTACCTCGCAGGCGTCTTCGCTGGCTCCCGCGCCGACGGGTCCCGGAGGGCCCAGCCCGCGGAGTGCGTCGGCACCGGCGAGCGCGGCCAGGTCGGCTGCTGCACCGGCCCGGATGGCCGCCACCGAGACCTGAACCATAACCAGGCCGAACACGGCAGCCCCCACCAGCACCAGACAGATCCCAATGGAAGCGACGGTTCCCGCTCCCCTGTCCCGGACGTCTGCTTCTCCGGCTTTCTCCGGGGTCTCAGCGCGGAACCCCATCGGGCAGGCCTCCATCCCCGGGAAAGGCCACGGCATCTGCGGAGAGCTCCAGCGGCAGCATGTTCAGCAAGGGCAAGGACAGGGCGCTGCGCACTTCCACCGTGATCCACGGTCCTTCCCCGGACAGGACCAGTTCCGCCGACGGACCGGCCACCCTCGCCGCCGCTGCCTGGGCAGCGGAGCTGTCTGCCCGCATCACCTCCCGAGCCGCTGCCCGGGCCGCCTCCTCCAACCGCAGCTGCGTCACACCGGCTGCGATTCCGGTCAGCCCGGCGGCCAGTACCAGCACGATTGCCGGCAACGCCACCGCAAACTCTGCCGTCACTGCGCCACGGTCGCCTAGTACCCGGCCTCCCGCGGCCCGGCCTCCCGCGGCCCGGTCTCCCGCGGCCCGGTCTGGTTCCGCAGCCCGGTCTGGTTCCGCAGCCCTGGCCCGCATCCTTGCCCTCACGCCTGTCCTCACCCAAGTCCTCACACCAGTCCTCACCCAAGGGTCAGTGCGGACCGGATCAGCGAGACCAGCATGGACCGCACTTCGTCGCTGCCGAGTACAACCGCCAGCAGCCCGGCAAAAGCAACCGCAGCGAGGGTGGCAATGGCATATTCCGCGGTGGCCATCCCCGCCTCCCGGTCCGTCCACGCGGGAACAGCCGAACGAGACGAAAGAGACGGATGAGGCGACGGATTCGGAGCGGCCGGAGCATCAGCGGGCTTCATAAGCGAAAGCGGGCGGCTGGGAGCTGCCGGCGGGGTGGACAGAAGGTACACGCCGTGGCGGCCGTCGGACTCCGGATTGCTGCAGCGGGAGCCGGAGCGTGCACCGGGCGCCGGGCGCACGTTCGCTCCTGCCCGGTCCGCAGCATCCGGCGCCAACCGTTCTTGCCGCAGCGGTCCGGACACTGGCAACCGTGATGCGGGCAGCGGCAAACGGTGCGGGGCTTGGGGCAAGCGGTGCATAGCGGGCGGGATCAGCGGTGCGGCCAGCGGTTTCGGCGGTGCGACCGGCGGATTCAGTGTCATGGTGTGTTCCTCCTGCTTGCAGTTCCGTGGAACTTCGATCCTGCCTTCCGGCGTCGTGTGCCGCTGGAGCCCGCGTCCCGCACAAGGACAACGGCTCCCCGATTGCCTGCTGTGGAGGAAGGAAAGCAGCGTTCGAGGAAGGACGGTTATTGCCACCCCGGGACCAGGGACAGCAGGAGCGGCACCACGGTCAGGGCGACGAAGGCGGGCAGGGAACACAGGCCCAACGGCACGACCAGCCGGACCCCGAGAGTGGCGGCACGCCGTTTGCTTTCCGCCCGGCGCCGGCGGCGCATGGCATCAGCGTGGGAATGGATGACGGCCGCCGACGGTGCCCCCGTTGTCGCGGTGAAGCGCAGTGCGGGCCCGAGGGCAAGGAAGGCCGCCGATACCGGTTCCGTCCCGGTTCCGGCTGGTCCTGCCTCCTCGCTGCAGGCAAGCTGCCATGCGGTCTCCCACGGAGCCCCGAGGCTGGAGGCACCCAGCAGGCGGCTAAGGCACCGTGCGGTGGAAGCGTCCACACCTTCGGCGAGTATCGCCAGGGCGGAGGACAGCGGTTGTCCGGCTTTGAGCATCGCCGCCACCAAATCCAGCATTAGGGCCGGATCATTGACACCCGCCTCCGTGTTCGGCTGGGCGGCACTCGGGCCTGGGCCGATGCCCGGCAAGCCCCTTCCGGGCGCCAGGAGCAGGACTGCGGCAGCGGCCAGAAGGACGAACACTGCCAGTCCGTTCATCGCTGGTCCACCGGTTCCCCCGGGTCGGCCGCCCTTCGCACTATCCAGCCCGACCATAAGTACCCGGCCAGCCACAAACCACAGCCAGAACCCGCCGCGACCCATCCAAGCGGCGTCCCCGCCAGTATCTGCAGCGGATTGCCGCCCAACAGATAACCAAGTCCCATCCCGCCGGCCGGCAACCAGGTCAGCAACCCGACCGTAGCCCGCGGTCCGGCCAACGCCGCTGCCCGGTCCGCGGCAGCATCCCGGGAATCGTCCAACTGCCCTGCGTAGCGCATCAGGACGGCGGCCAGCGGGGCACCGCTGCGTTCGGACACCCGAACGCAGGTGGCCAGGCCGGCCCACAGCAACCCGACCTGTCCGGCCCCGTCCAGCCGGCCGCCTACCGGCGGCCGGTCCGCAGTGCCGGCTTTCCGTCCGGCCCGCCACGGTCCCGCGCCGCGCCGTCCGCTGTCCCGCACAGCAGCGTGAGCGAAGACGGCAACCGGACTCAAACCGAGGGCTGCTGCTGCCCCGGCGGCCTGGAGCACCGGCAGGAAAGGATGTATCCGGCCGCCGGCCGGGTTTTTCGCGGTGTACAAGGAGGCAGCGTCAGCCCATACACGCTGCGCGGACCGTCCCGCTGATAACAGTCCTGCAAGCTCACGAACAAGCAGTGCCGGGGCATCCGGGTCCGGGTCCGCAGGCCGGGCGCGCTGCAACCGCACGGCCGAACCGTGAAGAGGCTTGCCTTCAAGAACCTCCCGGACCGGCTCCGGCCACCTGCCCCATACGAGGAAGGCGGCCCCGGACAGCAGCACGGCAAGGGTCAGTCCGGTCACGGCCGCACTTCCGGATGCCGGGTCCGGCGCGCTCCGGGCATCAGCAGGCACCGCCGGCCAAGCGGTCCGCCAGCCGCTGCTGCAACTGCTCCCACGCTTTGTCCTGCCGGTATTCCCCGCCTGCGCGGACAAGCGCCGGAACAGCCTTCAGCACACCGTCCTCCAGCGCCAGTACCGCTACCTCGGACACCACGCGGAGACCGGTTTCCCGTTTCAGGTGGATGATGACGTCCAGGGCCGCGGCTGCCTGCAGCGCTACCGCCTCCGGCGTCATGCCGGCCAGAGCACCGAGGGCGGCCAGCCGGGCAGGCACATCCGCAGCCGAATTGGCATGGATGGTTCCGCCCGCCCCGTCGTGGCCGGTGTTGAGGGCGGCCAGCAGCTCCCGGACTTCAGCGCCCCGGCATTCGCCCACCACCAGCCGGTCCGGCCGCATGCGCAGGGCCTGGCGGACCAGTTCCGCCTGCTCCAGCACCCCGCTGCCTTCCACGTTGCCGTGTCTGCTCTGCAGGCCAACCACGTGAGGGTGCAGCGGAGCCAGCTCCGCGGCGTCTTCCACGAGCACCAGCCGTTCCTGTGCTCCGCTGAGGGCCAGCAGCGTGGAGAGCAGGCTGGTCTTGCCGGAACCGGTGGCCCCACTGACAAGGAAGTTCAACCGGCGCCGCACAATTTCCCGAAGCACCGCTTCACACCGGCCGTCCATGGTGCCGCCGCGGCCCAGCTCAGCCAGCGTGAAGGCGCGGTTACGGTGGATCCGGATGGAGAGCAGGGTTGACCCCGTGGAGACAGGCTGAAGTACCGCGTGAACCCGGTAACCCTGCAATTGGACGTCAACGCAGGGGCACGAGTCGTCCAGTCTCCGTCCCCCCGCGGCAACCAGTCGGGTGGCGAGTGCCAGCACATCGGAGTCTGCGGCAAAGCGAACCCCGGTCAGCTCCAGCCCGTGTCCGGCGTCCACCCACACCCGGTCCGGGCCGTTGACCAGGATGTCACTGACGTCCGGCAGCATAGCCAGGGGCTGCAGCGGCCCAAGGCCTTGGAGTTCGGCGCGGACCCGGTCCACAGCCTGCAGGGTTCCCTCCGATCCCAGCAGCCGGCCGCTGGCTTGGACCGCCTCCGCCAGCCGTGCCCCGGTGACCGGTTCCGGATGCGCCAGGATCCGGTCCCGCACGCGGCTGAGCAACGGATCGGGACCCACCGGGACCGCTGTGCCGGGGAATGCAGCACCCGGGAACGCCCTGCCCGGAAAGGCAGCAGAGCGGCCTCCGCTATTCCCGGGACTCACGCGGCCCTCCCGGCCATCAAGGTTTCCGCGAGGATCCGCCGCGACGCCACGGCGATCCTGCGCCGGGCCGGGCCGGCCAGGATGCGCCCGTTCTCCGCGGCCTGCTCCATGCCCCGCTGGAACGGCAGGTAACCGGCCAATGGGTACCCTGTGGCTTCGGCTACCCGCTGTTCGTCCCACCCGTCCGCGAGCGGTCCGCGCACCACCACCTGCACCGGTGTCCCGGCCAAATCCGGCTGCAGCGACCGCGCCGCGAGGATGCCGCCGGCGCGTCCAGGAACCACCAGCAACACCTGGTCACAGAAGGGAAGCAGGAATTCCAGGCCCGTGGAGCGGCCCAGGTCCAACACGGTTACGCCGTATCCCCGACGGGCCGCATCCATAACGGCCAGGACAACGCCGCCGTCCCTGGACGGTTCGCCGTTGCCGCGGGCGAGCAGCGAAAACCCTGCCACCGCAGGCAGCCCGGCAGCCAGCTGGACGGGGTTGAGGGTCCCGCTCAGCCCTGCAAGGTCCGGCCAGCGGATGCCCTCCGCCTCAGCGGTCCCCAATCCCCACTCCAATCCGGCTCCCCAGTGGTCTCCATCGATCAGAAGGACCGATTCGCCGGCTTCCGCAGCCGCGGAGCTGATCCAGCAGGACGCGGTGGACGCCCCTGCACCGCCGCAGCCACCCAACACCCCTACGACCAGACCGCCGGGGCCTGCCCTGCCCCGGCCCAAATAGCCGGCAAGCCAGGCTGCTGCGGCAGGCAGGATCGCAACGCGTGCCGCGGCGCTCCCGGCGGCGGCCTCCCAGACCTGGGTATCCGCTGCCAGTCCGACCACAATAATTTCCGCTTTCCCTGCTCCGGAGGGGAAGGCTGCACCGAATCCGGCACCGGAGCTGTTTCCGGAATTCCGCAGGTAGTCGGATCCCACGAGCACCGCATCCGGCTTCAGGGCCACGGCAGCCGGGACGCTGCCGGCCGTGGTGATCTCCACCCCGGCCGCCGCAGCCAAGCGGGCCACCTCGTCCTGCAGTTCCTGGTCCCCGGACACCAGCACCACCGGACCGCGTTCCCGGGCAATGGCTCCGCGCAGCCGCCTGCCCCGCCTCCCGGCAGATGCCGGCCTCAGCCTGCTCCGTCCCGTTGCGGCCTCCGCCGTTGGGAAGTCCGCTGAGGGGTAGTCCGCTGATGGGAAGTCCGGTGCTGAGATGCCCGCCCCGGCGAAGTCCGCCCCTGAGAAGCCCGCCCCTAAGAAGTCCTGAGCCAAGCCGTGATCCTTTTCCATGGCACCCACCGTGCCAGTCCCGGTTCCTGCCCGGGGGCGAGGCACCGGCCGGGCAGCCAGACCCGGTCCCGGTTCCGGATGTGGAGGAAGAGAGGGACCAGGTTCCGGTTCCGGGAACCGCCGCAGGCCGCCGGAGCCTGCCCCGGCGCTGTGTCGTTCCCTGCTTTCACCGGCGGCACTGGCAGGATGACCGGCATGAAGCACATCGGCATACTGCTCTTTGACGGCGTGGAAGAACTCGACGCCGTCGGTCCGTGGGAAGTCCTGGCCTACTGGACCCAGGTCTTCCCCGAAGACGGATACGACGTCGTCCTGCTGTCCGCCGACGGTGCCCCGGTCACTGCGGCCAAGGGCATGCTTCTGACGCCGCAGCTCTCCGCGGCTGAAGCCCCGCACTTTGA
Organism: Arthrobacter sp. zg-Y750; assembly: GCF_020907365.1. Lineage (NCBI taxonomy): Bacteria > Bacillati > Actinomycetota > Actinomycetes > Micrococcales > Micrococcaceae > Arthrobacter > Arthrobacter sp. zg-Y750. The sequence goes on from NZ_JAJJOC010000004.1 coordinate 65,118, forward strand.
GGTTTTCCTGCACCCCGGCGGACACGGCACCCGGGCGCTGGCAGCGGATCCGGAGCACTTGGATTGGATGCGGGCCCTGCGGGTCAAGGTCCCCCTGATGGCCAGTGTCTGTACGGGAAGCCTGGTTTACGCCGCTGCCGGCCTGCTCTCCGACCGCCCGGCAACGACCTACTGGGATGCACTGGACCGGCTCGCGGCATGGGATTCCAGCATCGAAATCCGGTCCGGGGACCGCTGGGTGGACGACGGCGACGTGGTCACCAGTGCCGGGGTCAGCGCCGGCATTGACATGGCCCTGCACCTGGTCCGCCGGCTGGCCGGAGAAGAACGGGCCAAACAGGTTCGGCGCGGCATCCAATACGATCCCGAACCTCCCGTGTAGGAAATCCCTACCCGGAATCCTGCACGAAATGTCCGCCGGCGGCGGTAGGGTCGGCGCAGGCAGAGGACCCCGCGGACAAGGAAACGGATCACCATGGCACCCGAAAACTCCACGCACTATCCATCCGCAGACAGCCCGGAACACCTGGACGTGCTGATCATCGGTGCCGGCCTCAGCGGCATCGGCGCGGCCTGCCGCCTTCGCCAGGACCATCCCGGCCGCTCCGTGGCCCTGCTCGAATCCCGGAGCCGGGCCGGCGGGACCTGGGACCTGTTCCGCTACCCGGGGATCCGGTCCGACTCGGACCTGTATACCTTTGGCTACGACTTCCGCCCCTGGCGGGAGGAGAAAGCCATAGCCGACGGGCCGAGCATCCTGAGCTACCTCAAAGAGACAGCGGCCGAATACGGCGTAGACACCCTGATCCGCTACCACCAGCGGGTGGTAGCGGCGGACTGGTCCAGCGCCGATGCACGGTGGAACGTGACGGTGGAGATGATGCGGACACCGGAACCAGGTCCCGACGGCATCCTGCCCGAACCGGTGGGGACCGGGGAACTCCTGCACCTGAGCGCCCGCTGGATCTTCAATGCCGCCGGCTATTACCGCTACGACAAGGGATACACGCCGGACCTTCCCGGCAGCGAAGATTACCGCGGCCGGATTGTGCATCCGCAGCACTGGCCGGAGGACCTGGACCCGGCCGGAAAGCGGATCGCCGTGATCGGCAGCGGCGCCACCGCGGTCACGCTTGTACCGGCGCTGGCCACGCTCGGAGCAGAGGTCACCATGGTCCAACGGACCCCCACCTACATCCTGCCCATACCGGCGGAGGACCCCATTGCCCGCCGGCTGCGCGGCGTCGTTGGCCCTGAGCGCACCGGCCGGATCATGGCCGAGATCAGTGCCCGCCGGCAACGGGCTATTTGGGCGTTCTGCCAGCGCTGGCCAAACCTGGCCCGGAAGGCCATCCGCAAAATCCAGTCCCGGGTAGTGCCGCCGGGGTTCGATCTGGACACCCATCTGAACCCGCCCTACCAACCCTGGGACCAGCGGCTTTGCGCAGTGCCGGACGGCGACTTCTTCGCCGCCCTGCGCGGCGGCCACGCGGCGCTGGTGACCGGGCAGCTCGCCGGATTCACTGAACACGGACTCCGGCTGGCATCGGGCGAAGAGGTGGAGGCCGACGTCGTCGTGACCGCCACCGGGTTCACCATCCAGGTTCTGGGCGGCATGGAACTGCGCCTGGACGGTGCCCCAGTGCACCTGCCCGAGCATGTGGCCTACCGCGGAGTGATGCTCAGCGGCATCCCCAACATGGCCTTCGCCATCGGTTACACCAATGCGGCTTGGACCCTGAAGGTGGGGTTGCTGACCCAGTGGTTCTCCCGTCTGCTGACGTCCATGGACCGGCACGGTTACACCGCGGCGGTTCCGGTGGCGCCGGAAGCGCTCCAAACGCGCCCGCTCCTGGATTTCGGGGCCGGCTATGTCCAGCGCAGCCTGGCGTCCCTGCCGCGTCAGGGCACGCAGGCACCGTGGCTGATGACCATGAACTTCCTGGCGGACCGCCGGGACCTGCAGAACGGCGTCTTGGCGGACGAACACCTGCGTTTTACGGGGCCGGAACGCCCGGGCGCCGAAGCCGGTCCGGGTACGGACCGTTTTGCCACCCTCGCCTCCGGGGTGCGCCTGTGCTTCCGCGTGGACGGCCCGGAGGATGGTGAGCCGGTAGTCCTGGTTTCCGGTCTCGGGCTGGACCTGACCGCCTGGCCCGCGGCGCTCGTGGACGGGCTGGCAGCGTCTGGCTACCGGGTGATCCGCCTGGACAACCGGGATGCCGGACGTTCCACCCGAATGGACACCCCTGTGCCGACCCTGCTGCATCAGGCGCTCGCCCGGCCCATGCCCGGCGCCTACCGGATCGAGGACATGGCCGACGACGTCGCCGGGCTGCTGGACCACCTCCAGGTGGCCCGGGCACACGTGACGGGGATGTCACTGGGCGGGATGATTGCCCAGTCTTTCGCGGCCCGCCATCCGGCGCGGACCCTGACCCTGACCTCCCTGATTTCGACCACGGGCGCACCCAAGGTCGGTGCCGCGGCGCTGTCCACCAAGGTCCGGTTCGCACAGCGCCCACCCCGCACCCGGGAGGAGTTCGTCCGCGCGCGGGTGGGCATGATGCGGCACCTGTCCGGCCGGGCCAATCCGGCCGATCCCGCCGTCGAGGGCCCGCTGGCCGCCCTGGCATGGGAGCGGGGTGCCTACCCGGACCGCGGGCACGCCCGGGCCCGGCAACTGGGCGCAATCCACGCCTCGCAGGACCGCACCGCCGACCTGGCCGGAATCGGGGTGCCCACACTGGTGATCCACGGCGACCGGGACCCTATTGTGCATCCCAGCGGTGGCCAGGCCACGGCGGCGGCGATCCCGGGTGCACGCCACGTGACCATGCCCGGCATGGGGCATTACTTCCATGCCGCCGCGGTGCCGGAACTGCTGCAGCTGATCATCGGGCACCTCCGCGCCGCCAGCCCGACGGCGCCGTCCCCGGAGCCGCTCCCGGACCCGTCACCGGAGGCGCTTTCCGAAGTTTCTACTGAGGTTCCTGCTGGCCCATCCCGGGTGAAACCGGCACAGCATTGATCTTGGAGTTGGCCGGCAGTTTCCGGACGCGGGAAAAGCCCTTGGCATCAAGGTGATTCTTCTCCCGGAAAACGGCCACGGCGTCGTCGTAGGCCTCGTTCACCCGGGCGCCTGTGCAGATCTCAGCGGAACCGTCGTTGAAGATGATGCGGATGGCCGCGGAGCGCGGAAAGTGCCGGTCCATCCGAATGAAGCCGTCATTGTCCTGCTGAAGAGTGATCAAGGGATTCCGTCCTGCGTATAAGGTGACAGTCCAGTCTGCCCTATCGGACATGCGCCCGATGCCGCCGCACTGCATCAGCCGGCCCGGAGCGGCTAGCCGCTTCTTCGAAGGGTGAACATAAAGGGGCCCTGCGGGCCGCGGTAGTCCATGGCGCCCAGGAGTGTGTTCCCACTGACTCGCCGGAACGAATCGATGATGGGCTGCGAGTCGTAAACCATGGCCGCGGAAAGTACGCCGCGGTACTCCACCATCCGCAGGCGGGCCCGTGGTTTCCGCGTCCGGACCAGCTGCAGGAGGGGGCGGAGTGCGCGGCCCGCCGCCGGCTGGCGCAGCAGGGGCCCCAGCCGCAGCACCGTGCCCAGCGGCACGAACCAGGGGTTAACGTCGAACGGCCCGCCGTCGCCGCCGGCAAACAGCAGAGGGTGGGCGTCGTCAGGCCCGTCGAACTGCTTGCCGTACCAGCCGAGCCGGGTCAGGACGCCGTCGAGGGGGTGCGACGTCGGCACCTCCGCTCCCTGCCAGGACCCCGTAAGCTCCTGAACCCGCACCGGCGGCAGGGAATCAAAAAACCCGAGGGCCTGCGCCGGAGTGGTTCCACCGCTGAGTTCCCGGAGCATTAAATCCGGTCCATCGATCCGTGGTTCGCCCATCCGGTAAGACTAGCCTTCGGGGCTCCGCCCGGACACGGCGCACCGGTGCTGCACTGATCCGGGTGAGAATAGAGGCATGTACATCGTCCTCGCGCCCGGCACCGGTGTCGACTGGGCCGATGGGCCGGCCGGCTCCTGGACGCTGCAGGAAACCGACGACGCCGGCGTTCCCGCGGCTCCCGCCGTCGTTGTGCCGTTCGCGGACCTGCCCGCCGCGGTGCGGCACTTCGACCAGGCACACCGCGGCTCGGCACCGGTGCGCTGGGTCTGGGAATCGGCCCGAGGCGTCTATGGCCGGATGCTGGCGGCCGGAATCACGGTGGAACGGTGCCATGACCTGGCCCTCGTACGCGGCATCCTCCGTTATGCCGAATCCGTACCGGCAACCCCTTACACGGAGAAGCTCCGGACACAGGCGCCGGATGAGGATCCCGTACCGCGGCAGCTGTTGCCCGTACAGGCCTCGCCGGACCAGACCTCCATCTTCGACACGCTCGAAGCTCCCGACGGCGCCGCGGCCGGGAGCGCCCACAGCACTGCCGGCGAACTGGCGGCGGAATTGGCCGACCAGTTGGACGCAGTGGCGCGGTCCTCGTCCCCGGCCAGGCTGAACCTGTTGGCCGCGGCAGAGTCCACCGGCGGAATGATCGCAGTGGAGATGGAAAGCTCGGGGATACCGTGGCGGCGGGACATCCACGAAGCGATGCTCCAAGATGCGCTCGGTCCGCGGCCGCGGGAAGGAGCACGGCCGGAACGTCTTGAACAACTCGCGGCAGAGCTGCGCCGGCTGCTGGGCAACCCCGGTTTCAACCCCGATTCGCCCCAGGAGCTGCTAAGGGCCCTGCACCGGGCCGGCATAGAAGTACGCAGCACGCGTTCCTGGGAATTGGAGCAGCATCACCATCCGGCGATCGAACCGCTGCTGGAGTACAAAAAACTGTCCCGCCTCCTCACCGCCAACGGCTGGACCTGGCTGGATAACTGGGTCCGGGATGGCCGGTTCCGGCCCGAGTACGTGGTGGGCGGTGTCGTCTCCGGCCGCTGGGCTTCCCGCGGCGGCGGTGCCCTGCAGATTCCCAAGACGGTCCGCGATGCCGTCCGTCCGGACCCCGGGCACCGGCTGGTAGTGGCAGACGCTGCCCAGCTGGAACCGCGGGTGCTGGCGGCGCTCGGGCAGGATTCCGCCCTGGCGGCAGCAGCCCGCGGCAAGGACCTGTATCAGGGCATTGCCGACCAGAACTTCAACGGGGACCGGGCACAGGCGAAGATGGCGATGCTCGGCGCCATGTACGGGGCCACTTCGGGCGAAGCAGGACGGTTGATGCCGGCCCTGACCCGGTCCTATCCGCGTGCGATTGACGTGGTGGAACGCGGTGCGCGCGCCGGAGAAGCGGGGCGTGTAGTCAGCAGCCATTTGGGTCGGAGTTCGCCGCCCGTTTCAGAACGCTGGCTCCGTGCCCAGCAAAGCACCAGCGCAGAAGAACAGCGCCGCGCGGACTCCCTCGCCCGCTCCCAGGGCCGGTTCACCCGCAACTTCGTGGTCCAGGCCACGGCGGCGGAATGGGCCTTGTGCTGGCTGGCGGAGATCCGGCGCAGGCTGCGTGCGGCGTCATTGGACTCCCCCGCGGGCGAGCTGGTCTTTTTCCTGCACGACGAAGTGATGCTGCATGTGCCGGCTCCCCGGGTCGAGGAGGTCAGCGCCCTGGTGTCCGACGCCGCCGCTGCCGCCACCCGGCTGCTGTTCGGTCCCATTCCGCTGGAATTTCCGGTGCTGGTCACAGCCGTCGATTCCTACGCGGATGCCAAGTAGGCGGCCCGGGTTAATCCACCACGGCCGCTATTTTGGGCGCCAGCTGCCGCGAGAACTGTGCGTTCACGTGGTTCGCGTCGTAGTACACGGCTACGCCGCCCACCGCCGAATAGCAACTGTGCAGGTCGCAGAAGTATTCGGTCAGGTCCACTGCCCGAACCTTGTCCGTTCCCATCCGCTCAGCGGCCTGAAGGAAGAAGTCAGGCCCCACTGCCGTCTCCCGGGGAACGGCACATTCCTGCGGCGAGGATGCGTTCAGGGAAAGGCATTCGGGATCACGCACCATCCCGTTCAGGGGCGGGTCCACGAGTGGAACAACCATGATCCCGGCGTCCGTCCAGCGCTTCCAGTCCCGTGTGAGGGCATTGATGTATTGCTCGCCCTGCGGTTCTCCGGTCCCGTCGTTAACGATTTCCCCGCCTACAAACATGCTGACAAAGACCTTGTCCGGGGAGTCCGCTTCAATAGCATCCGTTACCACCCGGCCCCAGTGCCGGCACGCCTCGACGTGATCCGGATGTGATCCCTTGCCTTCAAAGGACTCAATGGGGGCATCGAGCAGCGGACACGCACCAAGATAACTGAGGCTGACCTTCCACCCGCGCTCTTTGGCGAGCGTCAGGACAGGCTCCTGCCAGTGCTGGGCGTGCGAGTCCCCGACCAGCCACACGTTCTGGGCCTCCGGGTTTCCGCCGGAAAAGTCGCACACCGCCGGCTCACCGCCTTCAAGCAGTTCGTCTTTCGCCTCCGCACAGACCTCGGGCATTGTCCAGTACTCATTGGCCTTGCCCATGTGCGGAAGGCCAACCGGAACGGCATACGGGTCGCCGCACTCCCGGTTCTCCAAAGCCGCGATGCCGTAGCACGGGCCGGACGCCCCAGCCTCCGCCAAGTCCAGGGCGTGCTCTTCCTTGGCAGTTCCGACTGCTCCCAGAAGGACAGCAGCCACCGATACCGCTGCCATGCCGGCAACAGGAGCGCGGAACCCCATGGCCCGGCCCGAGTGCCGGCCACGGGGGTTGATCCAGGCGTCCTCGAGCCAGCGCTTGGTCAGCCAGGCCAAGAGGACCGCTGCTGCCAGGACTGCAACCTTGTACGGCGCGGTGGGGACCACACCCAAAACATAGGGTGCCGCCACGATCAGCGGCCAATGCCACAGGTACAGGGAGTATGAAATCTTTCCCACAAACTGCACCGGGGGTAATGCGGTCAGGCGATCATGAACCAGCCGGCGCTGACCGTTTCCGGCGAGTATGACCAGGGCTGACCCCAGGACCGGGACCAGGGCGGTCCACCCGGGAAAGGGCGTCTCTCCGCCAAAGGTCAGGGCACTGGCCAGAATGAGCCCGAAACCGGCAATGGCCAGTACGTTGCGAAGCGCGAGGGACTTCAACTGCAGCGCTGCCAGACCTACCGCGGCGCCTATGGCGAACTCCCAAACGCGGGCAGGCGTCACGAAATACGCCTGCTCCGGGGAGCTGGCCGTGACATAGATGCTGTAGGCGAGGAACAGTACTGCTATCGCCAAGACTGCACTCAGCAGCGTTCGCCGGACCGACCGACCGCGGCGACGGGCCAGGAACGCGAACAACATAAGCGCCAACGGCCACAGCAGGTAGAACTGCTCTTCCACCGAGAGGGACCAGTAGTGCTGCACTGCGGAAGCCGATTCGGTCATCGCGGAGTAGTCCACGCTTTTGGCCGCCAGCAGCCAGTTCTCACCGTAGAAAACGCTGGCCAGGATCTCCTGCGCCGTTGCCATCCAGAGGGGATAGGGCAGGAAAAGCAGTACCAGCAGCATCGAGGCAGCCAAGACAAGGAAGGCCGCGGGGAACAAGCGGCGGGCCCTGCGGGCATAGAAAACCCGGAGGCCGACCCGCCCGGTGGCCTCGATCTCCCGCACCAGGTGCGAACTGATCAGGAAGCCTGAAATGACGAAGAAGACGTCCACTCCGACGTAGCCGCCGGGCAGCCGAAGCGGCCACAGGTGGTTCATCACTACCAGCCCCACCGCAAGGGCACGCATCGCCTGGATGTCAGTACGGAAGCGGCTCTTCACGGCCGGTGCTGCCTTGGCTGCGGGGGTCAGCCCGGCGCTTGAAGTACTGACAACCAATGGTTTCCCCCTGTAACAGTCCGTTGCTTCGGGAATCCGCGCTACAGAGAGGGGACAACCTCCCGGGTTTCGTCCCAGGGCTGCGTCCATCCCAATTCGTCCAGCACGCTGGAGAGGATGATACCGGTGAATCCCCAGACCAGCACCCCGCCGACCAGGAACGCGGGAGTGCGGGGCGCACCCTTGCGGCCCGGGAGGACGGCCGTGCGCCGGTTTTCCGGATTGAGCAGGTCAGCGACAGGTACCCGGAAAACCGACGCAGATTCCCCGTAGTCCACCACATCCACCGGGGTGGGTTTGTCCCACCAACCCAGGACGGGGCTGACCAGGAAGTTGCTGACCGGCAACCCGATGGCAGGGAGCTCGCCGAGTACGCGGACGCCGGCCGGATCCAGCCCGGTTTCTTCCTCCGCTTCGCGCAGCGCGGCATCCACCGCGGTGGCGTCGGCAGCGTCCACGGAGCCGCCCGGGAAAGCCACCTGCCCCGGATGGTCGCTGAGTGTAGCCGCCCGCTCAATCAGCAGTACGTCCAAATCGTCCGGAACGGCGTCGGCGGAGAAGTCCGCAGGCCTGTCATCGAGGACCCCGAAAAGGATCAGCACGGCAGCCGGGCGTGCCGTGGCAGGGTCCACACTGCGCCGCAGCAGGTCCATGTCCGCGTTGAAGGACGTTTTCCCGGCGGCTACCGCAGCGGCCAGCGCCTCGAGGTCCCCGCGTGCACTCATGCTTCGAGCCCGAAGCCAGCGGCCCGCAGCTGGGCACGGGTCTCGGCCGCCATCATGCGGGCATGCAGTTCCTCGCGTCCGGGCGCCAATTCGTATTTCAGCAGTTTGCGGGCCTTCTCCGGGTCCGTCTCGCCTTCGCCGTAGGACGGGCAGAGCTGCGCGACGGCGCAGGCACCGCAGGCGGGCTTCTTGGCATGGCACACCCGCCGTCCGTGGAAGACCACCCGGTTGGAGAGCGGCGTCCAGTCCTTGGGCTCAAAGAGAGCGGCAACGTCCTCTTCCACCTTGACGGGGTCTTTGGAAGTGGTCCAGCCGAACCGGCGGGCCAGGCGCCCGAAGTGGGTGTCCACCGTGATCCCCGGGACACCGAAAGCGTTACCGAGCACTACATTGGCGGTCTTTCGGCCCACTCCCGGCAGGGTCACCAGGTCCTCCAGCCGGTCCGGGACCTGGCCGTTGAACTCATCCACCAGCTTGGTGGAAAGCGCCTTGACGCTGGCCGACTTGGCCCGGAAAAAGCCGGTGGGGCGGATGATTTCCTGCAGCTCGGCTTCATCTGCCTCCGCCAGTGCCCGGGCATCCGGGTACCGGGCAAACAGGACGGGTGTGACTGCGTTCACGCGGATGTCGGTGGTCTGGGCCGAGAGCACGGTGGCTACCAGCAGCTCGAACGCGTTAGTGAAGTCCAGTTCGGCAACGGCATACGGGTACAGCTCTCCCAGCAGCCGGTTAATTCGCCGCGCCCTCCGCTTGGTTGCAAGGAGGGACGGATCGCTGCCGGTTGCTTTCGCCAATGCTTGTCCTTCTATCTGCGCTTTGTATCCGGCGTCGGATTTGCCGCTGCCGTAAGTGCCGAAACTGCGGGCCGGCCTCCGGCGCTTTTACGCCGGAGGAGGGTTTACTGGTCCGCGTCCACCCGCTCGATGTTGCTCAGGTCGCGCAGCACGCCGATGCGGCCGGTGCGCTTGTCCTGGACAAGGAATTCATCGCCGCGGTCTTCCAGTCCCAGTTCCCAGTCACCGGGGTGGAACATGAACAGGGGCAGTCCTGTGCGTTCGTCAACAATCTGGCGGGGGGTTCCCACAGCGAACCAGAACGCTTCCACCACGGCTTCGGACTCGTCGCGGGTAGCGGTGATGGGCTCAGCGGGCTCGTCCGCGGCAGCTCCGGCAGCGGGATTTTCAGCGGCGGGGTTTTCGCTCTCGCGAACCACCGGGTTCACCGTGGTGGCGGCCAAGGGTTCCTGCCGGCTGCTTTCCGGGGTTGGAGCCTGGGCGGCCGGGTGCGCATCCTGGGCGGCCTGGACGCCGTCGGCGGGGCGTGCGGTCTGCGGCGCCGCGGCGGAAGCGCCAGCGGCGGCACCTGCGACAACCCCTCCTCCGGCCGCAACAGCAGGGCCCTGCTGGGCTTCGGCTTGGTGCGCTGCACCGGCCTGGCCGGTTCCGGCGTCGCTGCGGCGGATGGGGTTGGTGAACCGGCGTGCTGCGGGGGCTTCAGCCTTGGGCCGTGCCGGGCGGGCGCGAAGCGGCAGCGCTTCACGTGCCATGGGGGCCGCGGTGCGCTCGGGACGGCCTTCGAACTCCTTGGCGAAGAACGGCAGGTGCGGAGCGAGTGTGGTCGCGGCCACCAGGCCCAGGGAGCCGATGAGGGCGATCAGCGGACCGACGGCGAAATCGGTAACGGTCTGGATAAAGAAGAAGGCGAGCGCCAAAACAGCAACCACGGAGGCGAACTGGTCCAGGGACAGCGAACCGACCCGGGGCTTTGTGCCCGGAGCAAGCCGGCGGCCGGCGAAAAGTCCGGCAACGACCAGCGGCAGCAGGATGCCGATACCCAGGAAGAAAAGGGAGAACCCGTTCCAGAGGTTGAAGTCCTCTTCGAACCTGAGTGAGCTGACGGTAAAGAACGGGAGGATGCTGCCCACGAGCATCACCAGGACAGATCCGCCCACTACGGTGTCACGCAGGCTGAACGGGCCGAACAGTGCTTCCTGGCCCCCGGCATCGGCGGTACCGGGACGTGCCCGCCCTCCCGCGGCCGTGGACGGCCCGTCGGTGTGCGAAGCGTCGGCCATGCCGCGGGTCTCATTCTCAACAGGGGGGTTGTTCATACTGATCTCCATTCACGACCACCACCGCAGCACCGGTGGACGGGCCGCCGGGAACGGTAGGCCGCATTTACGGTACAAAGGCGGTTGCTTCCTTCCCTCAGCCTAATCAACGACGGCGAGGCAGACTAGCCGAGTGGCGGCGCGCCCCGGGGCAGTGACATACCGCTCACCGCATTTTCACGCCGTTTTGAAACTGTTTGTGTGAGCCCGGACACAGCCCTTCGAAACCGGCGATAGTGTGGATGGCAGCCGGCACCATTCCCCTGGTGCTGGATTTCTGCGAAGTGAAAGGGTTCAAACATGTCTGATCAGTCCCCTGCGAAGAAGCACGGTGACGCCTTCGAGAACCTTCTGCACGAACGCCGGAGCTTCCCGCCGAGTGCCGAATTTGCTGCGTCTGCGGTGGCCCAGCCGTCCCTCTACGAGGAAGCAGCAGCGGACGGACCCGCCTTCTGGGCCCGGCAGGCACGCGAATTGCTGTCCTGGGACAAGGATTTCGCCCAGGCACTGGACTTCAGTGATGCCCCCTTCGCCAAGTGGTTCGTAGGCGGAGAGCTCAACGCCGCATACAACGCCCTGGACCGGCATGTGGAAGAAGGCCGGGGTGAGCGTGTTGCCATCTATTTCGAGGGTGAGCCCGGCGATACCCGGACCTACACGTACGCCCAGCTGACCGAAGAAGTGAAGAAAGCGGCCAACGCCTTCGAGTCCCTCGGCGTGGCCAAGGGCGACCGGGTGGCCGTCTATCTCCCGATGATTCCGGAAGCAGTCATCACCATGCTGGCCTGCGCGCGGATCGGCGCGGTGCATTCAGTGGTGTTCGGAGGTTTCTCCGCTGACGCCCTGCGGAGCCGGATCGATGACGCGGAAGCCAAGCTTGTGGTGACTGCCGACGGCTCCTACCGCCGGGGCAAGCCCAGCATGCTCAAGGGCGCCGTTGACGAAGCCCTCGGAAGGCCGGGCCATACGGTGGAAAACGTAGTGGTGGTCCGCCGCAACGCAGAGCCGGTGCAGTGGAACGACGGCCTGGACCAGTGGTGGCACGACGTCGTGGACACCGCGGATACCGAGCACACCGCAGTGGCGCATGACTCCGAGCATCCACTGTTCATCCTGTACACCTCCGGCACCACGGGGAAACCCAAGGGCATCCTTCACACCACCGGCGGGTTCCTCACGCAGACCGCCTTCACCCACCTCAACACCTTTGATCTGCACCCGGAAACGGACGTGTACTGGTGCACCGCGGACATCGGCTGGGTCACCGGCCACAGCTACGTGGCTTACGCTCCGCTGATCAACGGCGCCACCCAGCTGATGTACGAGGGCACACCGGACACGCCGCACCAGGGCCGCTGGTGGGAACTGGTGGAGAAGTACAAGGTATCCATCCTGTACACCGCCCCCACCGCCATCCGTACCTGCATGAAGTGGGGCCGGGATATTCCGCAGAAGTACAACCTGGATTCCATCCGGGTGCTGGGATCGGTGGGCGAACCCATCAACCCCGAAGCATGGATGTGGTACCGGCAGGTCATCGGCGCCAACGGCGGCAAAAAGGAAAACCCGGCGCCTATCGTGGATACCTGGTGGCAGACCGAAACCGGGGCGCACATGATCGCACCCATGCCCGGCGTCACGGCCACCAAGCCGGGCTCCGCGCAGGTAGCCGTGCCGGGCATCTCGGTGGACGTGGTGGATGAAATGGGGAAGCCGGTGCCCAACGGATCCGGTGGCTTCCTGGTCATCAAGGAGCCGTGGCCGGCCATGCTGCGCGGCATCTGGGGAGACCCGGAACGGTTCAAGGAGACCTACTGGTCCCGGTTCGACAACATGTATTTCGCGGGTGACGGCGCGAAGAAGGACGAGGACGGCGACATCTGGCTGCTGGGCCGGGTCGATGACGTGATGAACGTTTCCGGGCACCGGCTCTCCACCACGGAGATCGAATCCGCCCTGGTGAGCCACCCCTCGGTAGCCGAGGCCGCCGTCGTCGGTGCGGCGGATGACACCACGGGTGAGGCGGTGGTCGCCTTTGTTATTCTGCGCGGCAGCGCCAAGGACGACGACGACATTGTCACCACTCTGCGCAACCACGTGGGCAAGGAAATCGGGCCGATCGCCAAGCCGCGGCACATCCTGGTGGTTCCCGAACTGCCCAAGACCCGCAGCGGCAAAATCATGCGCCGCCTGCTCAAGGATGTGGCCGAAGGACGCGAAGCCGGCGATTCCAGCACGCTGGCGGATAACACTGTGATGCAGCAGATCGCCGAGTCCCTGCGCAGGTAAGCCCTGCCGACGGCAAAACACAGCAGGTGCCCTCCCCTGACCGGGGCGGGCACCTGCTGTGTTGAGGAGCGGGTTGGACTAGCCGACGGTGACGTCGAGCTCCACCTCGATATTGCCCCGCGTGGCATTGGAGTAGGGGCAGACCTGGTGGGCTGCCTGGACCAGTTTGTCCGCGGTTGCCTCGTCCACGCCGGACATTTCCACGTGCAGTGCGACGCCGAGCTTGAAGCCGCCTTCTTCCTGCTTGTAGATGCTGACGTCGGCCGTGACGGCAGCATCTGCAATGGGGGCCTTCTCCGCGCGTGCAATCATCTTCAGCGCGGACAGGAAGCATGCGGCGTATCCCGTGGCGAAGAGCTGTTCGGGGTTGGTTCCCTCGCCGGAGCCGCCCATCTCGGTGGGGGTGGAGAGGTTGACCTCCAGCTTGCCGTCGCTGGTGCGGGCTTCTCCGTTGCGTCCGTCGCCGGTAGCGGTGGCAGCAGCTGTGTACAAAGCACTCATGGGAACTCCTTATGTGGGGAAAGTCTGTAGGATCAAGGTAGACTAACTAGTACGTCTACCGCAAGTAATGCAGACCGAATACCGTGAAGGAAGAGGGGAAAGCAATGGGCACGCAACCGTCAGGGGTACGCGAGCGGATCCTGGGCAGTGCTTCGAGCCTGTTCTACACCGAGGGTGTGCGGGCCGTGAGCGCGGACAAGATCATTGCTGCTGCAGGCACCACCAAAGTGACTTTCTACCGGTATTTCCGTTCCAAGGATGATCTGGTGGTGGCATACCTGCAGGAGCAGTCCGCAGGAATGCAGGAGCGGGCCGCAGCCCTTGACCCGGACCCCTGCACGGGCCTGCGCCAGCTGGCAGAAGTGATGGGAACCGAGGCCTGCACCCCCGGCTTCCGCGGGTGCCCTTTCATCAATGCCGCGGCTGAGTACCCGAACCCGGAGCATCCCGTCCGCATGGTCATTACAGGGCACCGCGCCTGGCTGCATTCACTTGTGGCCGGCCGGCTGCGCCTGCTCGGCGTGCAGGAGGCGGACAGCCTGGCCGACCAGTTGCTGATGCTGCGCGACGGCGCCATGGTGCACGGATATGTGGAGGACGGAACCGCCGTCGGGCCCGCACTGGCGGCAGCCGGCGAGGCGCTGGTCCTGCCCCGGATCACCGCGGGAAAACCCAAACCCGCGGCCCAGGCCTGACGCCGATGTGACCTTCGCCTCACGGGCTTGGGAAAAGCGGCGCCGGATAGGAGAATTCCTTCTCGTGTCTACTTCACTCGCACCGGCCGCACCTGCCGGACCACACTCTTCCAAGATGGCCCGCAAGGTAGCGGGGGCGTCCTTTATCGGCACGGCCCTGGAGTCCTATGACTTCTATGTCTTCGGCACCGCGGCCGCACTGATCCTGAACCGGATTTTCTTCCCGGAAGTGGATGCAGCAACAGGCGTCCTGCTGTCCTTCCTGTCCCTGGGCATGGGCTTTATTGCCCGGCCGGTGGGCGCCATCCTCTTCGGGCACATCGGAGACCGGGTGGGGCGCAAGACCTCGCTGATTTGGACCATCATCCTGATGGGTGTTGCCACCGGTGCGGTTGGCCTGCTGCCGGACTACAACACCATCGGCATCTGGGCGCCGCTGCTGCTGGTGCTGCTGCGCCTGCTGCAGGGCCTGGCCGTGGGCGGCGAGTGGGGCGGGTCTATCCTGATCGCCACCGAACATGCCGCTCCGCGCAAGCGCGCCCTTTACGCGGCCATTCCCCAGATCGGCTCTCCGGTGGGGACCATCCTGGTTACCGGCATCTTCCTGCTGCTGACGCAGGTCCCGGACGATGCCATGGAGGCCGGGGTATGGCGCATTCCCTTCCTGCTGGCCTTCCCCTTTATGGGCATTGCCCTGTACCTGCGCCTGGCCATTGACGAGACCCCCGTGTTCAAGGGCGTCGAGAAGGCACACCAGGTAACCCGGGTCCCGCTCCTCGAGGTACTGCGCAGCCAGTGGGCAGCAGTGCTGGTCGCTGCTGCGGCCGCCCTCCTGGGCATCGGCTCCTACTTCCTGATGACTACCTACACCCAGTCCTACGGAACCAAGATCCTGGGACTGTCGGAGTCCACCGTCCTGAACGCTGCGCTGGTCGGATCGGTGCTCCAGCTGGCTACCATCCCGGCCTTCGGCTTCCTGGCCAACCGCATCGGCTCCGCCCGGATGGTCCTGGCCGGTGCCGTTGCCACCTTGGTGATCTCCTTCCCGCTGTACTTCATCATCAGCAACGCCAACACCCCGGTCTACATCCTGACCATCCTGATCGGCGGGATAGCTCCAACGGCGGCCTGGGCCGCACTGGGCGGACTGATGGCCGACCTGTTCCCGGCCCGGACCGGCTTCACGGCCCTGTCCCTCGCCTACAGCATTGCCGGCATCCTCTCCGGCTTCACCCCCTCCGTCACCCAGGTATTCTCCAATGCAACCGGCGCCGCCTGGTGGCACCCCGGCGTCGTACTGGCGCTGATGTCCCTGATCACCATCGCGGGCGCGCTGGCGGCGCGTCACATGACGCAGCACAACACGGCTGCTGCGCCGCAGAAGACAGGATCCGCTCCGGCATAGTTAAGCCATGACTACTGCCGGCACACGCAACATCCTGGTCCTCAACGGCCCCAACCTGAATCTCCTGGGCACCCGTGAACCTGGAATCTACGGGACCTCCACGCTGGCGGATGTGGAGGCTGCGGCCATGGCTGCAGCCTCCTCCCGAGGCTGGAGCGTGGACTGTGTGCAGTCCAACCATGAGGGCGACCTGATCGATGCCATCCACGCAGCACGGGGCACAGCTGCGGGCATCGTCTTTAATCCCGCGGCCTACAGCCACACTTCGGTAGCCATCGCGGACGCCCTCTCCGCCGTGGAACTTCCCGTGGTGGAGGTACATCTCAGCAACATCCACCGTCGCGAGGAATTCCGGCACCACTCCTTCGTCTCCGCGGTAGCCTCCGTGGTGATCTGCGGCGCCGGTATCAGCGGCTACCGCATGGCTGTGGAGTACCTGGCGGAGTCGCTGGAGCCGGAGCGTGGCTGAGGCCCCGTCAACGGCGCAGCGGTATGCGCGCTTCGCCCGCTACGAGGCCCGCGGCGCCTCGGAAGTCTACGAGCAGTGGTGTGAGGAAATCAGCCGGGACGCCAAGGTGCTGGACCTGATTGACGGGCTTCCCCGGGACAAGCGCCAACCCAACCTCGTGCTGGCCGCTGCCCGCAGCCGGGGCGCGGAAGCCGGCACTTACAGCGGGTTCCGCGCTTTCCTGCTCCAGGACTGGGACGGTATCCGCGACGTGATCCTGCGGCGCAGCACGCAGACCAACGAGCCGCGCCGCTGCGCCGTCCTCTTGCCGTCGCTGGCACGGATCGCCCGGGACGAGGGACGCCCGCTGGCGTTGATCGAGGTTGGTGCGTCCGCGGGTTTGTGCCTGTATCCGGACCGATACGCCTACCGGTACGACGACGGCGCCGTCATCAACGGTCAGGGCCGGGACAACTGGGTACTGGCGTGCCGGACCACTGGCAATCCCCCGCTGCCGTCGTCGGTGCCGAACATCATTCACCGGTCCGGAGTGGACCTTAATCCCCTGGACCCGGCCGATCCGGCCGACCTCGCTTGGCTGGACGCCCTGATCTGGCCGGGCATGGATGAACGCCGCCGGCTGCTGGGGGTTGCGGCCGAAGCAGCGGCCCACTCCCCTGCCCGGATTGTGCGCGGCGACTTGAATGCCGAGATTGCCGGACTGATTGAGGCTGCGCCGGCCGAGGCCGCCGTCGTTGTTTTCCACACAGCGGTCCTGGCCTACCTGCCGGAGGGCGACCGGGAAATTTTCCGCGACACCATTTTCAGCTGCCTCGGCGTTCCCGGCCGGCCGGTGCACTGGCTCTCCAATGAGGGCCTGGGCGTGGTGCCGGGACTTTCCGCTCCGCCCGGTTCCGCGGATCCGGGTTTGTTTGTGCTGCACCACAACGGCACGCCGGTGGCGCGGACCGGCCCGCACGGCCAGTCCCTGGACTGGCTGTGACCGGCACGGCCGGAGGGCGCGGTTAGCCTGCGGCTCTGTTATGCGCGTGGCGTTCGGTTGGGGCCGCCGCTACTTGGCGGTGCAGGACCCGGCGGAAACCGCCTTGCTGAAGCCGGGGGCGTCCTCAATGACCGGGCCCACCTCGGCAAGGGACAAGGCGTAGCCGATGGGCTGGTCCCCGGTGGTTTTGGCGAAAATGACTCCCGCCACCTGCCCGTCAACGTCCAGCAGCGGTCCGCCGGAATTGCCCTGCTGGACGTTCGCTGCCAGCGTGTAGACCTCCAGCACCTCCGGTGAGGTGCCGTAGATGTCACGCACGGCCACCTCGGAAAGCCCTTCGACACTCGCTGCCTGGAGCCGGAAGGGCCCGCCGGCGGGGTAACCGGCGAAGGCGGCCGTAGTACCGTCCGGCAGCGGGGCGCCTACCGGGATGGGCGCCGCGTCCAAGTCATCCACGGCGAGCACGGCGAGGTCGCGGGCCGCGTCGAAGTACACCACCCTGGCCGGCAGGACGGACCCGTCGGGAACTTCCACTACCGGCTCGTTGACGCCGGCCACCACGTGGGCATTGGTGACCACCCGGTCATCCGCCACCACAAACCCGGATCCCGTCTGGTTCTGCCCGCACTGGTAGGCCGTGCCTGTGATCTTCAGCACGGAAGCCGAAGCCTTTTCCAGTGCTGCCGAGCTGACTTCCGCGCTGGGCGGCACCGCCGTTTGCGGCGCCGCACTGTCCAGAATGGTCGGCAATCCCTCGGAGACCGTAAAGGAACGGATCTGCGCACTCCACGTCTTGACCTGTTCAGGAGTGCCGTCATCAATCGCATTGAGCACCTTGGATCCGGCAATCTGCTGGGATAGGTACGGCACGCCAAGCGTCGTGACGCTGAAGGCCAGCATGGCCATCACCAGGGCCGCAACAACCAGGTTCGCGGCCCCGCCAAGCAGCCGGTCCAGGACCCGAAGAGGCGGGAAATTCAGCCACCGCCGGATCATTCCGCCCAGCGCCGCACCAGCCGCATGCCCTATCAGGACAAGGATTACGGCGGTGGCGATCACCACTGTCAGCCGCCAGCCGTTGTCCGGCACCCATCCCGCTACGAGGGGGATGGCGAAGAACGCGGCCACGGCGCCGGCAACGAAACCGACGATTCCTCCCAGAGTCACCACCAGCCCGTTGCGCAGCCCTGCCACCAGGTAAAAAAGCAGGACAAGGAGCAGGACGATGTCCAGAAGTGTCAGTCCGAGCACTAAAAGCTCCAAAAGGGGGTTCGGGCGGCTCGACGGGGGTTGGCCGCTGCGTTTGACGAGTTTATCCGTACAACCTGAAGAACCCGTTACCGCTTCTTCGGAGCCGTGCGTGGGCCTGCTCTCTTTTTCTCATCCATAGGCGAACAAACGTGCTTCAGGTGTCACTGGCGCGTGACGTGCGGCAAGATAATAGGTAGAGAACACTATTTACAGGAGATTTCATGGATATCGAGGTACTGCGCCGCGCGCCGTTGTTCGCCTCTCTGGGAGACGACGTATTCGCCGCTCTGACCGAAGAGCTCACTGAGGTCGACCTTTCCCGCGGGGCCTCCGTTTTCCGCGAGGGCGATCAGGGCGACCAGCTCTATTTCATCGTCTCCGGAAAAATCAAGCTGGGCCGTTCAGCCCCCGACGGGCGGGAGAACCTGCTGGCTATCCTCGGCCCGGGTGAGCTGTTCGGGGAGATGGCACTGTTTGATCCCTCCCCGCGCAACGCCACGGCAACCGCCGTCTCGGAGACCCGGCTTGCCGGTCTCCGGCACGAGAACCTGCGGGCATTGATCGAGACCCGCCCCGAGGTTTCCGTCCAGTTGCTCCAGGCCCTGGCACGCCGCCTGCGCCGCACCAACGAGTCGCTGGCCGACCTCGTTTTCTCCGACGTTCCGGGCCGTGTGGCCAAGGCGCTGCTGGATCTGGCGGACCGCTTCGGCCGTCCGGCCACCGACGGCATCCTGGTAGCCCACGAGCTGACGCAGGAAGAACTGGCCCAGCTGGTTGGCGCCTCGCGTGAAACCGTGAACAAGGCCTTGGCTGAGTTCGTCCAGCGCGGCTGGCTGCGCTTGGAAGCACGCGCAGTCGTCATCCTGGACGTCCAGCGGCTGCGGCAGCGTTCGCGCTAGGCAGTTGGACACGCCCTAAAACGCAGGAGATACAGCAACGGCGCCGGACCCCTATGGGGGCCGGCGCCGTTGCTGTATCCGGCAGCATCAACGTCCGTGCGCAGAAGATCCTTCAGCGGCGCCGCCGGGATTTACGGCCAGGCGCGGTTCGCCGTCCACTTCCACCAGTTCCGGCCGGTAGACCGCAGCGGGCCGCCTGCTGGACAGGTAGGCGATGCAGCCGCGTGCCGAACCGACCTTTTCAAGGGTAATTTCGACGGCGGGAACCACCAGTTCGCCAAGGGTCAACCCCTGCGTATCCGGACGCCCGATTTCGTCGCCCAGGGCAGTGGTGTCGCGTGCGGCGACCACGTCGGCAGCAGCTTTCCACCCGGCCCATACGCCCTTGCCCTCCAGCAGTGTGGCGTCCTGGCCAACCGGAGCAATGGCGGCGAAGTAGCGGGTGTCGAAACGGCGCAGGGCAAAGTCTGCGCTGTGCCAGTTGGAGAGCGGACGCAGCAGGTCCGTCCGCAGCCCAAGGCCCCGCTTGCCGAGCAGTTCCAGGAAAGAGGCGTCCTGGGCGGCGATGGCGGTGCGGGCCGCCATCCACTCCGGGCCGCGGTTGCTTTCCAGCAGGGTGGCTTCATCCGGGCCGGCCAGCAGGACTCCGGTTTCCTCAAACAGTTCCCGGATGGCCGCTACTACGTGCCGGCGGGCCAGCCGGGAATCGTCGATCCCCATCGACTTGGCCCAGGCGGCGGGCGCAGGCCCGAACCAGGTGGCCTGCGCGTCGTCGTTCTCTTCCACGCTGCCGCCCGGGAAGGCGACCTTGCCCAGCGGGGACTCGCCCCGCCGGTAGGAGAGGTACGTTTCAGTACCGCGCGGGGAGTCCCGCAGCAGCACCACCGAGGAGGCCAGGCGCGGTTTGCGCGGCGTCCGGTCGGAGCGTTCGAACCAGCTTTGGGCCGCTACCCGCTGATCGGGCGCGACCGGAAAGAGCCGGATAGTCGAGTTAGGCAAATTCCACGATCATTTCTACTTCGACGGGCGCATCCAGCGGCAGGACGGCAACGCCGACGGCGGAGCGCGCGTGGGTTCCGGCCGCACCGAATACCTTCCCCAGAAGCTCCGAAGCGCCGTTCACAACGGCTGGCTGGCCGGTGAAGGAAGGGTCCGAAGCAACATAACCGACAACTTTCACGACGCGGCTGATGCGGTCAAGATCACCGATCTGCGCCTTTACCGCCGCCAGTGCGTTGATGGCACAGATCGCTGCGTACGACGCGGCGTCCGCCGGATCCACCTCTGCACCCACCTTGCCGGTTGCCGGAAGCGTCCCGTCCACGAACGGCAGCTGGCCGGACG
The DNA here is from genome assembly GCF_020907365.1 of Arthrobacter sp. zg-Y750. Taxonomy (NCBI): domain Bacteria; kingdom Bacillati; phylum Actinomycetota; class Actinomycetes; order Micrococcales; family Micrococcaceae; genus Arthrobacter; species Arthrobacter sp. zg-Y750. Next base: position 85,618 of record NZ_JAJJOC010000004.1, read on the forward strand.
TATGGACGAGGCTTCCGGTGATAACCGCCGGGACATAGGCAGCCACCGGAGCTGCGACATCGGGAAGGGTCAGGCCCAGCTCCCTCAGCCGGATCTCAACGGCCGATACTGCACCGGCAGCGGCGCTCACTGGCCTTTTTCGCGTTTCATATAGGCAACGGAACCCGTGCCGTTGGGCGCGGCAGCAATCTGCACCAGCTCCCATCCTTCGTCCCCGTGCATATTCAGGACCTGCCCGGGCGTGTGAAGCGGAAGTGGTGTAATGAAGTATTCCCATTTGGTCATAAGGGAAAGCGTAACGTGCTTGTAGACTGTCTCGCATGGCAGCACGCAAATCACCGTTCTTCGACACGGCGACCACACTCGGAAAGCTCGTCGCGTTCTTCGGCATCAGTGCTCTTTGCGGAGTCCTGGCAGCCGGTCTCCTGGTTCCGGCGGCCGCGGCAGCCGGCACCGCCGCTTCCGGCTCCATTCAGTTCTTCGACCAGCTCCCCTCGGAGCTGCAGCGCGGAGCCCTGGCCACGCCTTCCAAGATCTATGCCAATGACGGCTCGCTCATCGCCACTCTCTATGACGAGAACCGCCAGCCGGTGACCCTGGACCAGGTCTCGCCGAACATGGTGAATGCTGTCCTGGCCATCGAGGATGACCGGTACTACGAGCACGGCGGCGTGGACCTGCAGGGCATCATCAGCGCACTGGTCTCCAATGTCACCAACGACACCACGCGCGGTGCCTCCACCATCACCCAGCAGTACGTAAACAACGTCATCATTGACACCAATCGGCAGAACGACAAAGAAGTCGTTTTCAGCGGCAACAAGGACTACGGCGACAAGCTGCGGGAAATGAAGCTGGCCATTGCGGTGGAGAAGGAGCTGAGCAAGGACGAAATCCTTGAGGGCTACTTCAATATTGTTCCCTTCAGCGGCACCACCTACGGCGTCCAGGCGGCGGCACGGTACTTCTTCAATGTTGACGCCAAGGACCTGACCATCCCGCAGGCCGCCCTGCTGGCCGGCGTCGTCAACGGCACCACGTACTACAGCCCGGAACAGAACCCGGAACGCTCCCTGGAGCGCCGCAACCTGGTGCTCGAGCGCATGCTGGAAACCGGCCGCATCACGCAGGAAGAACACGACGCAGCCGTAGCCACCGGGCTGGACCTGAACGTGACCCCGGTCTCCAGCAACTGCGTGGGTGCTGCCCAGGCCCCTTATTTCTGTGACTACGTCACCCGGCTGATCACCAACGACCAGGCCTTCGGGGATACCCCCGAGGACCGCGAGAAGCTGCTTCAGCGCGGCGGCCTGGAGATCAAGACCACCCTGAACGCCACGTTCCAGAACGCGGCGCAGACTGCCATTAACGAGACTGCCAACCCGGATTCCACCGACGCCGAGATCGGCCATTCCATGGTGAGCGTGGAGCCGGGGACGGGCAAGATCCTGGTCATGGCGCAGAACACCCGGTACACGCCCGAACTTGCGCCCGGCAACTCGGTCCAGAACTTCAATGTGGACGTCTACCAGGACGGCGACAAGTCCAAGTACCTCAACGGCCTGGGCGGTTTCCAGCCCGGGTCGACGTACAAGCCCTTCACCGTTGCTGCGTGGCTTGATTCGGGCAGGACCCTGAACACCACCCTGAACGGCTCCAAGCGGACCTACCCCGTGGGAACCCGCTGGAACGCCAGCTGCTATGAGGGCGGGGCCTACGTCAGTACGGACCCGTGGACCCCCATCAACTACGGCGACAAGAACTACAAGACCACCACTGTGCTGGACGGTCTCGCCAACTCGTACAACACCATCACGCTGGCCGAGGCCCGCGAGATCGACCTGTGCAAGTACCAGCAGATGGCCTTTGCCGCCGGCGTCCACAACGGCAAGGGTGAGGAAGGCAAAGAAGAGATGCTCTCCGTGGACCCGCCGTCGACCTTCGGCGGCGGCGGCGACGCCTCGCCGCTGTCCATGGCCACCGGTTTTGCGACGTTCGCTGCCGAGGGTCTTATGTGCAAGCCAATCGCCCTTGAATCGGTGACCGGTGCCGACGGCACCGAGTACCCGGTGCCGGAGCAGTCCTGCTCGCAGGTAATGCGCAAGGAAGTTGCCCAGGGCGTCAACGTGGCCACCCAGCGGGTTATGACCAACGGCTCGGGCCTGAACCTCCAGGTAGGCGTCCCCACAGCCGGCAAAACCGGTACCAACGACTACCGTTCGCAGACCTGGTTCATGGGCTACAGCACCGGCATGGCAACCGCGTCATGGATCGGCAACTGGAAAGCCAACAACACCACCATGTCGGACAAGCTGATCGGCGGCCGGGTCTATCCCGAAATTGACGGTTCGTTGATTGCCGGCCCGTCGTGGAAGAACTTCATCCAGCGCATTGCCGGACAGTACACGGCGAATCCGTTCACCGCTCCGCCTGCCAGCATCATGGGCGGCGGGCAGCCGAAGGCAACGGTCCCGGCTCCTCCGGCAGCCCCCGCGGCTGACAAGGACACGCCCGCTGCTCCTGCGCCCGCTGCTCCTGCACCTGCTGCTCCTGCTCCCGGGGGTGACGGCACCGGCAACAACGGTGGTGGAAACGGTGGTGGAAACGGTGGTGGAAACGACGGCGGCAACAACGGCAACGGCAACGGCAACGGTGGCAACCCGGGCGGCGGTGGCGGCGGCGCCGGAGGGAACGGTTAGTGTCCGCTTTTCCCCTCGCGTCAACGGTACGGAAAGCGGCTTGGCTGGCCGGGGGCGTCGCTGCGAGCGGCGCATCTGCGCTGGCCTACGGCTGCTTTATTGAACGCAACCTCTTCAGCGTCCGGGAGGAGATCGTCAGGGTCCTTCCGGCTGGAAGTGTGCCCTTGCGGGTCCTGCACCTTTCCGACATCCACTTTGTTCCCGGCCAGGACCGCAAGGTCCGCTGGCTGCAGGGGCTGGCGGACCTGGAGCCGGACCTGGTGGTGAACACCGGTGACAACCTCAGCCATCTCCAGGCGGTGCCTCCGGTGCTGGAGGCGCTCAAACCGGTGATGCGGTTCCCGGGAGTGTTTGTGCCGGGGTCAAACGACTACTACGCGCCCGTGCTGAAAAACCCGTTCACCTATTTCACCGGGCCGTCCAAGCACAAGCGGACCCCGGACGAACTTCCGTTCGGCTCCCTCTTCGGGGCGTTCCGCGAAGCCGGCTGGCGGGACCTCACCAATACCGGCACCGTTATGGACCTGGCCGGTCTGCGCCTGAACTTCTCCGGTGTGGACGACCCGCACCTCAAACGCGACCGGTATCAGGGCTTCCGTGACCTTGACGACGCCGACAGCACCGGCGGTACGGCGGTACCGGCACCCGAAGTAAAGATCGGCGTTGCCCACGCTCCGTACCAGCGGGTGCTCAACCAGTTCACCGGTGGTGGAGCCGACATTATCCTGGCCGGCCACACGCACGGCGGACAGGTGTGCATTCCCGGGTACGGCGCCCTCGTCAGCAACTGCGACCTGCCCACCTGGCAGGCCAAAGGCCTCACGTCGTGGGCCCACGGGGGACGCCGGGTTCCCCTGAATGTCTCCGCAGGCATCGGAACCTCCCGGTTCGCTCCGGTGCGGTTTGCCTGCCGCCCCGAAGCGGTCCTGCTAACCCTCACGGCCCGCGACTCCTGACCGGCGCAGGCCCGGAAAACCGGCCTCCGGCGGGGGCAGCGGAGGCCGGTTTCGCAGAATCGGGGTTTGTCTAGTATCCTTGTAAAGTTGCTTCGCGAGGTGGTCAAAGACCTTCGAAACAATGGTTACGGGGTGTGGCGCAGCTTGGTAGCGCGCGTCGTTCGGGACGACGAGGTCGCAGGTTCAAATCCTGTCACCCCGACCAGCAAGGCTCCGGTCAGAGAAATCTGACCGGAGCCTTTTGCGTTAAGCGGACACTTTTATGGGTGAGCGGGCTCTCTTGCCTTAGCGGCAGCTGCCGGCGCCCTGCGGCTGCAGGGCGCCGGCCGGACGCTCCTACACGAACGCTTTGCCCGTCAGCCGCTCGTACGCCTCAACGTAGCGGGCGCGGGTGCGTTCCACGACGTCGTCCGGCAGCGCCGGGGGCGGGGTGTCCGATGCCTTGTCCCAGCCGGAGGCGGGCGAGGTAAGCCAGTCCCGCACATACTGCTTGTCGAAGGAGGGCTGTGCCTGTCCCGGGGCGTACAGGGCCGCGTCCCAGAACCGGGAGGAGTCCGGGGTCAGTACTTCATCGCCCAGGGTGACTGTCCCGGTTGCCGGATCCAGGCCAAACTCCACTTTGGTGTCGGCCAGGATGATGCCGCGTTCCCGGGCGATGGCCTCGGCCCGGGTATAGATGTCCAAGGTCAGCGACCTCAGCTGCTCCGCCGTCCCGGCACCCACTGTATCCACCACGGCCTCGTAGGTGATGTTCTCGTCGTGCTCGCCCTGTTCGGCCTTGGCGGACGGCGTGAAGACCGCCGGCGCAATCCGGGATCCGTCAACCAGTCCGCCCGGCAGCGGCAGCCCGCACACGGTCTGTGAAGCGCGGTACTCTGCCAGGCCTGAGCCGGTCAGGTAGCCGCGGGCAATGCATTCCACCGGGTACATGTCCAGCTTCCTGCAGATCATTGCCCGCCCGGCAACCGCCTCCGGGATGCCCTCGTCCGCGGACAGGACGTGGTTGGGCACCTCGGCCAGCTGCTCGAACCACCACAGGCTCAGCTGGGTCAGGATGCGGCCCTTGTCCGGGATAATGCTGGAGAGCACATGGTCATACGCGCTGATCCGGTCCGAGGCCACCACCAGGACCCGGCCGTCCCCGGTTTCCTCCGCCTCGCCGATGGGCACATAGAGATCGCGGACCTTCCCGGAATAGACGTGCCGCCAGCCCGGCAGCTCGGGCGCCGAGCCCAGCCCGCTCATGCCAGGTCCCCTTCAATGGCTGCTTCCGGCCGGGCGCCGGCACTGCCCTCGGGCACCTGCACTTCCCCCCGCGCGGCCTTCAACGCAATGTCGGTGCGGTGCTGGGAGCCCTCCAGCCGGATGAGGTCCACTCCCGCGTAGGCACGCTCCCGTGCGGCGGCCAGGTCCTCCCCCAGTCCGACGACGGCGAGCACCCGGCCCCCGGCGCTGCGCACCTTGTCCTTCTTCAGCCGTGTCCCGGCGTGCAGCACGTGTACGCCGTCAAGCCGTTCGGCCTTCTTCAGGCCGCGCACCCGGTCACCGGTACGGGGCGCGTCCGGATAGTTTTCGGCGGCAACCACGACGGCGACGGCCGGGCGCGGGTCCCACTTGAGCTGTTCCATGGCGTCCAGTTCGCCCTTGGCTGCTGCCATCAGCAGTCCGCCCAGCGGTGTCTTCAGCCGGGCGAGCACGGCCTGCGTTTCCGGGTCCCCGAAGCGGGCGTTGAACTCGATGACCCGCACCCCGCGGGTGGTCAGCGCCAGGCCGCAGTACAGGACGCCCACAAAGGGGGTGCCGCGGGATGCCATTTCATCGATGGTGGGCTGGGCAACCCGGTGGACCACGTCATCGACGAGCCCGGCAGGTGCCCAGTCGAGCGGCGAATAGGCGCCCATGCCGCCGGTGTTGGGTCCGGCGTCGTCGTCGAACACGCGTTTGAAGTCCTGGGCGGGTGCCAGCGGCACCACGTGCCGGCCGTCCGAGAGGACAAAAAGGGACACTTCGGGACCGTCCAGGAACTCCTCGATGACCACGCTCCCGCCGGCGTCGAAGCAGGCCCGGGCATGTTCGAGTGCGGCATCCCGGTCCGCCGTCACCACCACGCCTTTGCCTGCGGCCAGCCCGTCATCCTTGACCACGAAGGGGGCGCCGAAGGTGTCAAGGGCATCCGCGGCTTCATCCGCCGTCTTGGCCACCCGGGCCATGGCGGTGGGGACGTTGGCCGCCGCCATGACCTGCTTCGCGAAGGCCTTGGATGCTTCCAGCTGCGCAGCGGCGCGGGAGGGGCCGAAGACCGCGACACCGGCCTCCCGCAGGGCGTCGGCCACCCCGGCGGCAAGCGGCGCCTCGGGGCCGATCACCACCAGGTCTGAGCCGAGGGAGAGCGCGAGCTCCGTCACGGCCTGCGGATCAGCAGCATCCACGGGGTGCACGGGAACCAGCTGCGCAATACCGGCGTTGCCGGGGGCTGCGTGGACCTCGCGGACATACGGGTCGGCTAAGAGGGATCGGACAAGGGCATGTTCGCGGCCGCCTGGGCCAACAACGAGTACCTTCACAGTAGTTCAGGGTACTTGCTGGCGTCGGACCCCCGAAAGCAACTCCCCCACATGACGCGCCGGCCCCTGAGTCCACCTGCCTGCTACCTATTTGCTCTTCGCGGGTACCCGCATGCGTGGGCACCATTGCAGGTAGCCGGCACCCGTCCGATAGTGGAACTGCGGCAGGCGCCGCAGGCAGCGCACTCCGCGGACCGGCGGGGGGCAGCAAGATCGACGGCGGTGCCGGGGCCGTCATCGCCGGCTTGCCCCCCGCGGACTCCGCACCCGCTTAGACTGAATGGCATGCCTGCAACTTTTACCGCGTCCGACGCCGTTGAACTGGCCGTACTTGAGCGCAACGGTTTCATTGAATCCCGCCACATCGGCTCCGCCGTCGTAATGGCCGGCGACGGGACCGTGGTCACCGAACTCGGCGACATCACTTCCCCCATCTTTCCGCGCTCCACGCTGAAGCCGTTCCAGGCTGTGGCCGCCATGCAGGCCGGAGTCCCGTTGCGCGGTGCGCAGGTGGCACTGGCCGCGGCGAGCCACGTGGGCTCTCGCGAGCACATGGACGTGGTGCGCGGGATGCTGTCCGCGGCCGGCGTCACCGAAGGCCACCTGCAGTGTCCCGAGGACTGGCCGCAGGACACCGAGGCCCGCAACGAACTGATCCGGGAGGGCAAGGGGCCGCAGCGTCTGGCCTTCAACTGTTCGGGCAAGCACGCCGCGTTCCTGTGGGCCTGCACCGAGAACAACTGGGACCACGCCACATACCTGGATCCCCGGCATCCACTGCAGCAGCGCATTGCCGAAGTGATCGAGGAATTCACCGGCGAGACCGTGCAGCACTGGGCCGTAGACGGCTGCGGCGCGCCGTTGGCCGCTGTGTCCCTGACCGGGCTCGCACGCGGCATCGGGCGGCTGGCCAAGGCTCCGTCCGGCAAACACGGCAACGCCCGTGCCGCTACCGTGGCCACCGCCATGCTGGACTACCCGTGGGCTGTCCACGGGCACGGCCGGGAGAACACCATTGTGATGGAAGACCTGGGCATCATCGCGAAGAACGGCGCCGAGGGCGTTCTGGTGCTGGGCACCGAGACGGGCGCCTCGGTGGCCCTGAAGATGCTTGACGGCAGCACCCGCGCCGCCTCGCTGGTGGGCCTGACGCTGCTCGCTGCCAGCGGCGCGGTGGATCCGCTGGCCGTGGAGAAGGTCCTGGCAAAAATCATGCAGCCGGTGCTGGGCGGCGGACGCCCGGTGGGCAGCCTCCGGCTGGGCGCACCCGTCACCGCACTGCTGGGCTAGCGGTGGCACGGCGCCGGATCACCGCCGAGGACGGACGGTCTGCCCTGCGGGCCGCCGCCGGCGGCGGAGCTGACCGCAACACCACCGCCACTGCGGTGCGTTACGCCTTGGAGGAACTCGCTGCCCGCGCTCCGGGCAACAGCGTGGAGGTACGGGTTCCGCCGTTTGGCGTTACGCAGTGCGTGGCCGGGCCGCGGCATACCCGCGGCACCCCGCCCAACGTCATCGAGACCGACGGCGCCACCTGGCTTGCGCTGGCCACCGGGCAGCAGACCTGGGCCGACGCCGTCGCGGCCGGGAAGGTCGCAGCATCCGGGCTGCGCGCGGACCTTGCGGACGTGCTTCCGCTGTTCCCGGCCAGCCGCTAGGCGCGCAGCCGGACCGCCCGCAGCCCAGCCGGGTGCTCCCGTCCGGCGCCGGGCTGTTCAGCGCCGGGTTGTTCAGCGCCGGGTTGTTCAGCGCCGGGAACGCGGCCGGGTGTTTACGGCCGGTAGAATCGAAGCATGCAGCACACCCCCGAGCGCCGCGAGATCACGGTCCGCCGCGCCCCACGCTTTGTCCCTTTTATGGCGCTGGGAGTGATCGCCGGATTCATTGCCGCCATTGTTCTCGCCTACGGCGGCCCGGAGGATCCCGAGTTCACCCGCTCCGCAACGCTGGGCTTCTTCACCATGATGTTCGCTATGCCGGGCCTGGCGCTGGGCGCCCTGCTGGCCCTGCTGCTTGACTGGCTCAGCGTGCGCAAGAGCCGCCGCGCCACGGTGGAGGGACTGGATTCCGGCGAACCGGAGAGCTAGCGAACAGCGGCATGCGTAACGTTGCGCGCATACGGACGTGAGGCATCTATCAGCGTGAGACAATGCTCTCATGGCACGCGGAGACGGACAGCTTTCCCATGATCTACTGCCCGGCGAAAAAGGCCCACAGGATGCCTGTGGAGTCTTTGGCGTCTGGGCCCCCGGCGAAGAGGTAGCAAAGCTTACCTATTACGGGTTGTACGCACTACAGCACCGGGGGCAGGAATCGGCGGGCATCGCCACAAGCGACGGCAACCGCATCAGCGTCTACAAGGACATGGGCCTGGTCTCCCAGGTCTTTGACGAGACCACGCTCAACACCCTCGTGGGGCATATCGCCGTCGGGCACTGCCGGTATTCCACCACCGGCGCGTCGCACTGGGCCAATGCCCAGCCCACTCTGGGCGCCACCGCCGCCGGCACCGTGGCCCTGGCGCACAACGGCAACCTGACCAACTCCGCTGAACTGTATGAACTGATCATCGAACGCGAGGGCCGGCCCCGCTCCGGGGAAATAGCCCAGGGAAACACGTCAGACACCGCTTTGGTCACCGCCCTGCTCAACGGCAGCGACGGCCGCTCCCTCGAAGACACGGCCATGGAACTGCTGCCCAAACTGCGCGGCGCGTTCTCCTTCGTGTTTATGGACGAAGGCACGTTGTACGCCGCACGCGACACCTACGGGGTTCGCCCCCTGGTCCTCGGCCGGCTGGAACGCGGCTGGGTGGTGGCTTCGGAAGGTTCCGCACTGGCCACCGTAGGCGCCAGCTTCATCCGGGAAATCAAGCCCGGTGAATTCATTGCCATCGACGATAACGGCGTCCGCAGCCGGACTTTCGGGCAGCCGACGCCGGCCGGCTGCGTCTTCGAATACGTCTATCTGGCCCGTCCGGACGCCACCATCGCCGGACGCTCCGTCTACGAATCCCGCGTTGAGATGGGCCGCCAGCTGGCCCGGGAACACCCGGTGGAAGCAGACATCGTGATCCCGGTGCCGGAGTCGGGCACACCCGCCGCCGTGGGATACGCCGAGGAATCGGGCATCCCCTTCGCCCACGGCTTCGTCAAGAATTCCTACGTGGGGCGGACCTTCATCCAGCCCAGCCAGACCCTGCGCCAGCTGGGCATCAAGCTCAAGCTCAATGCCCTGGAATCAGTGATCCGCGGCAAGCGCGTGGTGGTGGTGGACGACTCGATTGTGCGCGGCAACACCCAGCGAGCCATTGTTCGGATGCTGCACGAAGCCGGCGCCGTGGAAGTCCACGTCAAAATCTCCTCACCGCCGGTAAAGTGGCCGTGTTTCTACGGCATCGATTTCGCATCCCGCGCCGAGCTCATCGCCAATGGAGCCGCCGTGGAGGAGATCCGGGCGTCCATCGGTGCGGACAGCTTGGCCTACATCTCCGAAGACGGCATGATCGGGGCGACCCGCCAGCCGCGGGAACGCCTGTGCACGGCCTGCTTCACCGGCGTTTACCCCATCGAGCTGCCCTCCGCGGACCGGCTGGGCAAGAACCTCCTGGAAGCGGACGCCGGGAACCCTGCGGAGAGCAGCGGGGCCAACGGCTGCGACCCCGGCCCGGACAGCGAATACGAGAACCTGCTCAACGATTCCGAAAAGAAAGAGGCCGTATGAACGCGCCCGACACCTCCATCACCTACGCCTCCGCAGGGGTGGACGTTGAAGCCGGCGACAAAGCCGTTGAACTGATGAAGGCCGCGGTGAAGGCCACACACAATTCCTCGGTCCTCGGCGGGGTGGGCGGTTTCGCCGGGCTCTATGACGCATCCAAACTGCTGTCGTACACCAAGCCGCTGCTGGCGACGTCCACGGACGGCGTGGGAACCAAGGTGGCCATTGCCCAGGCGCTGGACATCCACGACACCATCGGCTTCGATCTGGTGGGCATGGTGGTGGACGACATCGTCGTGGTCGGCGCCGAGCCGCTCTTTATGACGGACTACATCGCCTGCGGCAAAGTGGTACCGGAGCGGATCGCCGGCATTGTCCGCGGTATTGCCGCCGCCTGCGAGGTGGCCGGCACGGCCCTGGTGGGCGGGGAAACCGCCGAACATCCAGGACTGCTGGGCGAAAACGAGTACGACGTCGCCGGTGCCGCTACCGGTGTTGTCGAAGCGGACCGGCTGCTGGGCCCGGACCGGGTGCGCCGCGGCGACGTGGTGATCGGGATGGCTTCTTCCGGAATCCACTCCAACGGCTATTCCCTGGTCCGCCGCGTGATCAACCACGCCGGCTGGCAGTTGGAACGCCAGGTCTCGGAACTGGGCCGGACACTGGGCGAAGAACTGCTCGAGCCAACCCGCGTCTACGCGGCAGACTGCCTGGATCTGGCCCGGTACGACGCAGCCGGTGTGCATGGCTTCAGTCACGTGACCGGCGGCGGACTGGCCGCCAACCTGGCCCGGGTCCTGCCCAAGGGGCTGCAGGCCACAGTGGACCGCTCCACCTGGGAACTCCCGCCGGTGTTCAAGCTCATTGCCGAACTGGGCAACGTGCCCCAGCCGGACCTGGAACGCACCCTGAACCTGGGCGTGGGCATGGTGGCGATTGTGGACGCTGGCGGCGCCGATGCCGCACTGCGGCGGCTGGCTGCATTGGGAGTGCCCGCCTGGGTGATGGGCAGCGTGGGCGACGCCCAGGCGCCGGACGGCCCCGACGTCGACTTCGTCCAGGGCGCCAAGGGCGTGGACGGCGGAGCGGTGCGGCTGGTCGGCAGCTACGCCTGACGAGGCAGCAGGACGGCCCCGGACCGCCCGGTCCGGGGCCGTCTGCGTCCGGCCGCCCGGCAAGCCCGGCGTTAACGCCAATCAGCGGACCCACCCGAAGGTGGTCCGCTGAAAGGATGGCAATTGGCCAATGTATTGAGGCTGCCGCTAGCCTGCGCGGCGATTGCCCTCATCATCGTCATCGTCGCCAAATTGATCCGCGTACTTATCCTCGTACGCCGAGTAGTCGGGCTCAGCCGGCTCCTCGGGATATCGACTGGATGGACGGCTCGTCGGTCCAGAAAGCTCACGCTGGAGCGCCGAGTAGTCCGTGGCAGGGGTGAAGTACTTCATCTCCCGTGCCTGCTTGGTTGCTTTTGCCTTTTGACGGCCGCGCCCCATGGCGTGACCCCCTTTTTGCGTCGATCCGGAGGCGGGTCGTTCGGGCAGATGAACGAGGCCTCGGAATATTTGGTCAATTTGTCGTAAGTACAGATTACATGTTTTCCCGCCGCCTTGTGCCCCCTGCAGTTCCGTCCGGGCTGCCCCGGGAGCACATCAGGCCGGCCTCCCCTGCACCTGCCCCTGCGCCGCCCCCCGAATATTGGCTAAAGTCAGGGGTAGATACAGTTTTGGGGCGCATCACAGCGCCACCTACAGGGAGGACCACCGTTCACCATGAGCGATCAGAAAAATACACCGGGGGCGGACTCTCCGCTACCGGAGGAGGCAGGAAACCCCACTGCTTTCCCCGATCTGAGCGCGCATTCGGACTCCCCTGCCTGGCTATCCGCCGACGGAAGCCACGACACAGGCCTGTGGGAGCGCACTTTCGCCGACAGCGGTGCTGCTGCCGACACGGGCGCGCAGCCGGCCGAACCAGCGGGCGCCGATGCCGATGAGACGTCGGAGAAAGCCGATGAGGCACCGGGAAAAAAGACTGCCGTTGCAACGGCTGTGGGTGCCGTCCTCTCCCGCCTGGCGGACAGGGCAACACGAGCAGGGAAAGGCGCCGACAGTTCCGAGGCGGTTGCCGGTACCGGGTCCCCCGAGTCCGCAGAACGTGCAGAACGTGCAGAACGTGCAGACGATGACACTGTGCCCGCAGAGGCTGCAGACGATGACACTGTGACTGCAGAAGGTGACGCTGTAGCCGCGGAATCCGCACCCGAGCATGACGCCGTGCATGCGGAGGGCGCTGATGCTGACTCCCAGTCAACCGAAAGCGCCGGCGACAACCCGTCCGCCGAAAGTTCCGGCGTCGAAAGCACCGCGGACGAACCCGGGGACATGGAGGACGACGTGGAACTGCCGCCGGAACCGGTGGTAGTGGCCCCCGAGGAGCTGGAGCTGGAAGAGCCGTCCCTGGCCGAACCGGCACTGAGCAGTGACGCGGTGGAGGCCGCCGAGCTTGAGGACGTGGCTTCCGAAACAGCCGCCGTGGAGGCCAATGCCGCCGAAGCGGGCCGGCTTTCCGGTCTCGAGCCCGCTCCTGCCGGCGCAGAGATTCGGGTTGACCCCGCAGCTGAAGAAGCAGCCGAAACGGACCCCGAAGCCCCCGACGCGGCGCAGGCAGGACCGGGCTCGCCGGAGACCGGACGCCAAGAACCCGCGGCCGAAGAAGCCGTAGGCGAAGAACCCGCAGCTGAAGAAGTTGTAGGCGAAGAACCCGCGGCTGAAGAAGCCGTAGGCGAAGAACCCGCAGCCGAAGAAGCCGTAGGCGAAGAACCCGCAGCCGAAGAAGCCGTAGTTGAAGAACCCGCGGCTGAGGACACCGAGGAAGGGGCTGGGGAAGCCCCGTCCGAAGCCCGGTCCGACGCCGGGCCGAAGGATGCACCCGGCCTGCTGCACGGAATCAATGCAGCGGCGCCCGTGACGGATGCCTTGCCGGCGCAGGACAAGGCTGAAGCCGAAGACACACCCGAGCCGGAGCCAACAACGGCTTCGGTTCCGACCGGCGATACCCGCCGTTCCCGCCGTCTGGCGGAAAGCCAGGCTGCTGCCGCTGCCGCCGGCGCCGCGCGGAAGCCTAAAGCAGACGCCACGGGCCAGACGCCGGCAGTTGAGGAGCCGGGTGCCCCGGCACCGGCCCCCGCAACCGCAGCAGGTCCGGCCAAGGGCACAGGCAGACGCAACACCAAGCTGCTGCTGGTGATCGGCGGCGTAGTCCTGGCCGCCGTCGTTGCCATCCTCCTGGTGGTCTTCGTCTTTAACGGCAAGGGCGAAGGGGTGGTCAGCGAAAACGTCAGCCCCGTGGACCTGGAAGCCGGCGCCTGCCTGCAGGACTGGGAGGACGTGAACTCCACTGCCGACGTCGTCACCTGCGAGACTCCGCACGACGCCCAGCTGGTGGCATCGGAGCGGTTCGAGGGCAGCGACGACTTCCCCGGCACAGCCGCCCTGGAAGACCGGGTCAACGAGGTGTGCGCCGCCGTGGACTACGCCGATAGCGCCTCGTCCTACCCGGATCTCAAGGTCGCCAAGTCCATCCCCACGGAGCAGACCTGGTCCAACGGAGACCGCCGGCTGGACTGCTTTGTATTCAGCCCAGAAGGCCAGGAACTGACGGAGTCCCTGATCCGGACCAACTAGCCGGCAGCAACAAACAAACGAACGAACGGCGTGGGGGGGGGGGGGGGGGGGGGGCGCCGCGGGGGGGGGGGGGGGGGGGGGGGTGTGTGTGGGGGGGGGGGGGGGGG
>NZ_JAJJOC010000005.1:0-47848 GCF_020907365.1 Arthrobacter sp. zg-Y750
TGCTCAGGCTCCCCCCCCCCCCCCCCCCCCCCCCCCAAAACCCACCCGGGGGGGGGGGGGGGGGGGCCCCCCCCCCCCCCCCACGCCGTTCGTTTGTTGCCGTTCGTTTCTACTTGCGCTGCCGGGTCCCGGTCAGCTGACTGCAGCCACCGTGAGTCCGGTTTCGGCCACCAGGCCGTCGCCGTCCAGCCCGTCCGGCGCACGGTCCACCAGCACGGTGTCCCCGTCGCTGATCTTCCCGGCCAGAATGCCGCGGGCCAGCTTGTCACCGATTTCCCGCTGCACCAGGCGCCGCAGCGGACGGGCACCGTAGGCCGGATCGTAGCCGGTCAGCGCCAGCCACTCGCGGGCGGCGTCGGTCACTTCCAGCACCAGCCGGCGCTCGTGGAGGCGTGCCGCGAGCGCCCGGACCTGGATGTCCACGATCTTCGTCAGGTCTTCCAAGCTCAGCGGATCAAACAGGATGACGTCGTCGAGGCGGTTGAGGAACTCCGGCTTGAAGTTCGCGTTGACCATGGCCATCACCGACTCGCGTTTCTGCTCGTCGTTCATGCCCGGGTCCACCAGGAACTGGGAGCCGATGTTCGAGGTGAGGATCAGGATCACGTTGCGGAAGTCCACTGTGCGGCCCTGGCCGTCCGTCAGCCGCCCGTCGTCGAGCACCTGGAGCAGGATGTCGAAGACGTCCGGGTGGGCCTTTTCCACCTCGTCCAGCAGGATCACGGAATAAGGCCGGCGCCGGACCGCTTCGGTCAGCTGTCCGCCTTCCTCGTAGCCCACGTAGCCGGGAGGGGCACCCACCAGCCGGGACACGGCGTGCTTCTCCGAGTACTCACTCATGTCGATGCGGACCATGGCCCGTTCGTCGTCGAACAGGAAGTCCGCCAGCGCCTTGGCCAGCTCGGTCTTGCCGACGCCGGTGGGGCCCAGGAACATAAACGAACCGGTGGGCCGGTCCGGGTCACTGACGCCGGCGCGTGAGCGGCGCACCGCGTCGGACACCGCAGCCACCGCCTTCGTCTGGCCGATCAGGCGGGAACCGATGGCCTCTTCCATGTCCAGCAGCTTCTGCGATTCGCCCTGCAGCATCCGCCCGGCAGGGATGCCGGTCCACGCGGACACCACTTCGGCAATGTCATCCGCAGTGACCTCTTCGGACACCATCAGCTCCTGGGCTTCCTCCCCGTTTTTGCTCGCCTCCGCCTGCTGGGCGGCGTCGAGTTCCTTCTGCCGTGCGGGGATCTCGCCGTAGAGGATGCGCGAGGCTTCCGTGAGGTCGCCGTCGCGCTGTGCCTTTTCGGCCAGGCTGCGCAGCTCGTCTATCTTTGCCTTGAGGTCACCAACCCGGTTCAGGCCGGCCTTTTCCGCTTCCCAGCGGGCATTGAGCGCTGCCAGCTGTTCCTTCCGGTTCGCCATGTCCTCGCGCAGTACGGCAAGGCGTTCCATGGAAGCCTCGTCCGTCTCATTGGCCAGGGCCAGTTCCTCCATGGTCAACCGGTCCACCGCGCGGCGCAGCTCGTCGATTTCCTCCGGAGCGGAGTCGATTTCCATGCGCAGCCGGGAGGCTGCCTCATCCACCAGGTCAATGGCCTTGTCCGGTAGCTGGCGGCCCGTGATGTAGCGGTTGGACAAGGTGGCGGCGGCAACCAGTGCCGAGTCCGCAATGGCCACCTTGTGATGCGCCTCGTAGCGCTCCTTCAAGCCGCGCAGGATACCGATGGTGTCCGGAACGCTGGGCTCGCCTACGTAAACCTGCTGGAAACGGCGTTCCAGTGCGGCGTCCTTTTCAATGTTTTCGCGGTACTCGTCCAGGGTGGTGGCGCCGATCAGGCGCAGCTCCCCGCGGGCCAGCATGGGTTTGAGCATGTTGCCGGCGTCCATGGACCCTTCGGCGGCGCCGGCCCCCACTACCGTGTGCAGCTCGTCGATGAAGGTGACAATCTGCCCTTCGGCATTGGAGATCTCTTCCAGCACGGCCTTGAATCGTTCTTCAAATTCGCCGCGGTACTTCGCCCCGGCCACCATGGAGCCCAGGTCCAGGGACAGCAGGGTCTTGCCGTTGAGGCTTTCCGGGACGTCGCCGGCAACCATGCGCTGGGCGAGGCCTTCGACGACGGCGGTTTTGCCCACCCCCGGCTCGCCTATCAGTACCGGATTGTTCTTGGTCCGGCGGCTGAGGACCTGGATCACGCGCCGAATTTCCGCGTCCCGGCCGATAACCGGATCCAGTTTTCCGGACCGTGCCATCTCGGTCAGGTCGGTACTGAACTTTTCCAGGGCCTGGAAGGTGTTCTCCGGATCGGCGTTGGTCACTTTACGGTCTCCTCGTACGGATGGAAGCACGGCAATCAGGGCGTCATGCCCTGCGTTGTTGTCCCGCAGCACCTTGCCCGCCGGGCCGCTGTCCAGTGACAGGCCCAGCAGCAGGTGTTCGGTGGATACAAAGGCATCTCCCAGCTGCTCCGCTTCGTGCTGGGCGGCACTGATGACCTGGAGCAGGGGCCGTGAGAACTGCGGCTGGGCCACGGAGGACCCTGAAGAGGATGGCAGCTGGTGAATGGCGTTGCTGGCCGCAGCACTCACCGTGTCGACATTCACGCCGGCGGCCTTGAGCAGGGCCACGGCCACACCCTGCCGCTGGTCCATCAGGGCTTTGAGCAGGTGGGACGGTTCGATCTGCGGGTTACCGGCAGTGTTGGCGTTCATGGCCGCAGCCGAGAGCGCCTCTTGGCTCTTGTTCGTGAATTTGGTGTCCACGGATGGCTCCTCAAAACCTCAGCAATATTCAGCCTCAGTGCTGGTCATATAACAAAGTTGAGTCTAGTTAGCTCAACTTTGAAAGTAAAGTTATCCACAGCACTCTTGGGGCGCCCGTCCCAAGGCGGCGCCGGCGTCTCCTACGGGGCGCGCTCCGCCTCAAACTCGTCGGCAGCCCGGCGCCAGCTCTCGTTCCGGGCGTCGAAAAGGTCCACCAGCTCTCCTTCGATCTTCAAATCCGGCATAAGTCCCGGCGGCTTTTGCGGGATGGTGCCGCCCAGGTACTCCTCCAGCATGTCCAGGAAGAACTCCCACCCCGCCCCGCCGGTCCAGATCCCGCCGCCGGGTGCCGCGGTGGTGGCAAACCCCTTGCGGACCGAGGCGTAAAGCAGTTCTATCCGGGTCTGGCTGTCTTCGGCCGTCAGATGCAGCTCCAACTCGGCAGGGGCTGCCCCTTCCCGGATCCAGGACACGGTGAGCAGGCGGGGCGGATCACAGCGCAGGATGTCACCATGGGATCCGTCGGGCAGGCTGTAGTTTCCTCCCCTCCGCAAATCCCCCTCCGGCTGCGCCAGCCATTCAGCCACGCGGTCAGGCTCCGCCAGCGCGGACCACACCTCTCCGATGGGATGCCCGATGTCCCTGGCCATCACAACCATCAGTGCGTGGCCGGCCTGAATCTGCCGGCGGCCCAAGGACCGCTCCGTCCTTCTGAGAATCGTGTCCAAATCGGACATCCGCTCACTCCTCCGTAGAACAACCGGCACCCGATCCGGGTCCTTGCGCGGCTGTCGACGCCGCTCGGGCCGTCGGAAGGTGTCCAGTTGGAAGCGAGTTGTGTCGTTGGCCACAAGAGGGCCATTTCTCCAAAACGGTAGCAGGGAAAGCAGGCCCTGCACAGGCCGGAAAGGCTGCCCTGGCCCGGCATCCTGGGCTTGCACCTGCCATGTCCCTGTGAGCCGGGTCAAAGGAATCGAGGCACTGCGGGCATTTTGGTAGATTCGAAAATGCCTCCGGACAGCGCGTCGCGCTGCAGTCCCCCGGGTGCCCGCCCGCTCCGTTTGGCCTGCGGACGCCTAGGTGTACGCCGCGCCGCGGCCGCCTCCGCCATCCCGTGCTGCCGGAGCGCCTGAAGCTCCGTAGCAACCCAAGGATCGATCCTCAATGAGCAATCTCGCGGAAGCGGAGAAAGCGGACACCGCTGCTCCGCGGACCCGGGTTAATACAACGGTTTTCATCGGTTCGGCCGCCGGAATTCTCGCCATTGCCCTCTGGGCCATGCTGGCCTCCGGCAATGCCGATTCCGTTATCGGTTCCATGGTGGGCTGGGTTTCGGTCAACATGGGCTGGTACTACTTCCTGGTGGTCAGCCTCGTGGTGATTTTTGTCCTGGCCACGGCCCTGACCCGCGTCGGTAAGACGAAGCTCGGCCCTGACCATTCCAGGCCGCAGTTCAGCATGTTCACATGGGCCGCCATGCTGTTCGCCGCCGGCATCGGCATTGACCTGATGTTCTTCTCGGTCTCCGAGCCGGTCTCGCAGTATCTGGCCCCGCCCGCCGGCGATCCCGGCACTGCCGAAGCGGCACGCAATGCCCTGGTACTGACCCTGTTCCATTACGGCATAACCGGCTGGGCGCTGTATGCCCTGATGGGACTGGCCCTGGGCTACTTTGCCTACCGGCACAACCTGCCGCTGAGCATCCGCTCGGCCCTGTACCCGATTTTCGGCAGGAAGATCGAAGGTCCGCTTGGCCACAGCGTGGACATTGCCGCCCTGCTGGGGACCATCTTCGGCATTGCCACCTCTCTCGTGGACTGAACGTCATGTTCGGACTGCCCGAAAACCTGACGGTGCAGGTTTCCCTGATTGCCTTGTCCGTCATCATGGCCACCATTTCCACCGTCTCCGGTGTGGAGAAAGGCATCCGCCGGCTCTCCGAGCTCAATGTGGTCCTCGCCGTCGGGCTGATGCTTTTCGTCCTGGTCGCCGGCAACACCAACTTCCTGCTCGACGGCATTGTCCAGAACATCGGGGATGTCCTCAGCAACTTCCCGTCCATGACCATGGACACCATGGCCTATGACCGGCCGGATGCCTGGTTGAGTTCCTGGACCCTGTTCTTCTGGGCTTGGTGGATTGCCTGGGCACCGTTCGTCGGACTCTTCCTGGCCCGGATCTCCCGGGGCCGGACCATCCGCGAATTCGTCCTCGGCACCATGATCGTGCCGTTTGCCTTCATCCTGCTGTGGATATCCATCTTCGGGAACTCCGCGCTTGACCTGGTCATGACCGGCAACACAGCGTTCGGGGAGGTGGCAATGAACCAGCCCGAACGCGCCTTCTACGGACTGCTGGAACAGTACCCCTGGGCGCCGGCGACGGCGGCCATCGCCACCTTCACCGGCCTGCTGTTCTACGTGACCTCCGCAGACTCCGGCGCCCTGGTGATGGCCAATTTCACCTCCCACCTCAGCGATGCCGACTCCGACGGGCCGAAGTGGCTGCGGGTGTTCTGGTCAGTGGCCACCGGCCTGCTTACCCTCGCGATGCTGATGGTCGGCGGGGTGACCACGCTGCAGAACGCCACCATCATCATGGGGCTGCCGCTGTCCATCCTCCTGCTGTTCATCATGCTCGGGGTCTATAAGGCCCTGCGGGTAGAGAACACGCTGACCGACAGCTACCGGGCTTCCCTGCCGAGCATCATCGCAGGACGCGGCTTGGACGCGCGCGGCGGCCTCAGCTGGCGCCAGCGCCTCTCCCGCGTGATGACCTACCCGGGTCCGCGGCAGGCCGAACGCTTCCTGCAAACCGTCGCCCGGCCTGCCCTGCAGGAAGTCCATGACGAACTGAAGGCGCGGGGCGCCGACGTCGTACTGTGCGAAGGAGAGGTGGCTCCGTACGGCATCCACCATCTGGACCTGCAGGTGGGCATGGCGCAGGAGCGCGGCTTCAAATACCAGATCTACCCCGTGCGGTGCGATACCCCGTCCTATGCCCACAACGCGTCAGCGGAAACCAAGTATTTCCGGATGGAGGTTTTCTCCCTCGAGGGCAGCCACGGCTATGACCTCATGGGCTATAGCAAGGAACAGGTCATCACCGATGTTTTGGACCATTACGAGACCCATCTGGAGTTCCTGCACCTGAACCGCGAGGTGCCGGGCAACACCTCCATCGCCGAGGACCAGGTTCCCAAGGACAACTGGGAAACCGACTTCGCACAGTGGCGGGAATAACAACAGGCCTGCCACATCCGCAGGTTCGGGAGGGCAGGCAGGTACCCTGTCGGGATGGGGAAAAACCGCACACCCGTTTCCGTTCTCGCCGTCGCCGCTCTGGCCCTGAGCCTTGTCTCCTGTTCGGCGGACAAGCCGTCACCGGATGACGCCGCCGCTACCCTGGCCGAGGGCCTGGGCAACCTGGATGTGTCAGGATCTGCCTTTACGGCGGGAACTCCGGACCAGATCAACAAGGAGCTTCAGACCCTGCTGGCCGACATGGGGCCCCTGCGGCCGGACGTCACCGTGGCCGGTGTCGACGAAGATCCCGATGACAAGGACACCGCGTCCGCCAAGCTTGGGTATGCCTGGGACGTGAACGGGGATTCGCGGCCGGACTGGAACTATGAAAGCACTGTCCAGCTCGAACGCGGCGAGGATGATCAGTGGCTGGTCCAGTGGGCGCCGTCGGTGCTGTTCGATTCCCTGGCCGACGGCGACCGGTTGGCCCGCGCGACCGTGCCGCCTCCCGCCCGCGGCGACATCCTGGACCGGAACGGGGCGCCGTTGATGACTTCCCGTCCGGTGCTGCGGATCGGCATCAACAAGCCCGACGTCCCGGAGGGGCAGGAGGCTTCCTCCGCCGCCGCGCTGGCCGCGCTGGTGGGACTGGACCCCGAGGCCTACACCGCGCAGGTGCAGGCGTCCGGCCCGGAAGCGTTCGTGGAGGCGCTGGTGCAGCGCGCCGAGGCGGACGGACCGGCCACGGTTCAGAGCGTTGAAGCCATCCCCGGCGCCGCGGCGCTGCCGGCGCAGCGCATCCTGGCGCCCACCCGGAGCTTCGCCCGGGCATTGCTCGGCACCGTAGGCGAGGCCACCGCCGAGGCGATCGCGGAGTCCGAGGGCCGGCTTTCCGCGGGCGACCTGACCGGCCTTTCAGGACTCCAGCAGCAGTACGACGAGCAACTGCGCGGCAGCGACGGAGTGAGCATCACTGTCGAAAGCGCGAGCGGAAGCAAGGGCGTTTTCGCCACGGACGCCCTTTCCGGCACCGATGTACAGACCACCCTCGATCCCCGCCTGCAGGAGCTGGCCGAGGCAGTCCTGGAAGGCGAGCCCTCGGCGTCGGCCCTGGTCGCCATCCAGCCTTCCACGGGCGATATCCTCACCGTGGCCAACGGGCCGGGCAGCGAAGGCCAACAGACGGCCCTGCTGGGCCAGTATCCGCCCGGCTCCACGTTCAAGACTGCCTCTGCCCTGGCCATGCTGCGCAACGGCGTCACTCCGGAGTCCACGGTCCAGTGCCCGGCCGAACTCAACGTTGACGGGCGGAACTTCGCCAACGTCCCCGGCTACCCCGCCAACGCAACCGGAGACATCCCGCTGCGTACGGCATTCGCCAACTCGTGCAACACGGCCTTCCTGAACGCACGCGACACGGTTTCCCAGCAGGCCTTGGCGGATGCGGCAGCGGATCTGGGCATCGGTGTGGACGCGGCCATCGGCACGCCCGCGTTCCTGGGATCGGTTCCGGCGGAGGCCGAGGGCACCGCCCACGCAGCGTCGCTGATCGGGCAGGGCGAAGTCCTCGTTTCGCCGCTGGCCATGGCCGTGGCCGGAGCGTCCATCAGCAAGGGCGAGCGGGTGGCACCGGCGCTGGTCCGTCCCGTCGCGGGAACAGAGGGGACAGCCCCGGCCGCATCGGCGCCTGCCGACCCGTCGGCTGGGGCGAAGGCATCGGCTGCTCCGTCAGCAAGTGAATCGGCGGCCCCCGCCCCTGCTCCCAGTAAGCTCACCGCCGCGGAAGCTGCGTCCCTGCGGGAGATGATGCGCGCCGTCGTCGCCGAGGGCGGCGTACAGATGCTGCTGGACGTGCCGGGCGACCCTGTGCTGGCTAAGTCGGGGACCGCGGAGTTCGGCGGCGAGGACCCGCCCCAGACCCACGCCTGGGTACTGTCCATCCAGGGTGACCTGGCCGTCGCGGTGTTCGTGGAACAGGGCGAACGGGGTTCGACGTCGGGTGGCCCGCTGATGAAGCAGTTCCTGACCGGCGCCCGGGGCTAGTACTGCCGGGACTAGTACTGGCCCGGGCGGTACTCCCCCGGGCCGTACTGCCCCGGCACCGCCCGGCCCGAATAGCCGGGCTGGCGGTAGGCGTTGCCGGCGTACGGGGTGATTTGCCAGGTGTCCGTAGGCACAATGACCTTGCCCAGCGGCATCAGGGAAATGGGCAGCATCTTCAGGTTCGCGATGCCCAGCGGGATGCCCACAATGCTCACGAACATGGGGATGGCGGTCATCACGTGGCCGATGGCGATCCAGATGCCGGCCAGCAGCAGCCAGATGATGTTACCCACCATGCTCAGCGGTCCGGTAAAGCCGCCCCGGTCCACCACCGTGCGGCCGAACGGCCACAGCGCGTAGTTGGCAATGCGGAAGGACGCGATGCCGAACGGAATGGTCACGATCAGCAGGCAGCAGATCACACCGGCCAGCGCATACCCCAGCGCCAGCCAAATACCGCCGAACAGGAGCCAGATGACGTTGAGGATTGCGCGCATTCATCCATTGTTCTCCACCGGCCCGGGTTTAGCCACGGCACCGGCTCCAGCCACGCCCGCAGTTCCTACTTAGCCCCGCTGCCCTTCCTGTCCTACACTGGCGCCATGCCGACTTCCGGGGAAACCGCCGCAGACCAGCTCACCTCCAGCCAGTGCTGGGACTACATCCGGAAAGCCCGGTTCGGCCGGCTGGCTGTAGTCGTAGAGGGCCACCCGGAGATTTTTCCGGTGAACTTCGCCGTGGACCACGGCACCGTTGTGTTCCGGACCGCCGCCGGCACCAAGCTGTCCGGGGCGCTTTCGGGCAGTTCGGTGGCGTTTGAGATTGACGGCTATGACGACAATCTTTCCTCAGCCTGGAGCGTGGTGCTCAAAGGCACCGCTTCCCTGCTGGAGGACAACGCCGAGCTGATAGCTTCGGAGGAGCTTCCCGTTTTCCCCTGGCAGGCGGGCATTAAGAACGCCTTTGTCCGAGTCGATCCGGAGGTCACCTCCGGGCGCCGGTTCCTGATTTCCAACGCCGCCCGGCGCAATGTGCTGCGCGGCATGGGGCTGTACACCGAGTAGGTCTGCGCGCAAACAAAAAAGAGGTCCCGCATCCGGTGGATGCGGGACCTCTTTTCTCAGAACCCTTAGCGGGAGCGGCGCTCGTTGGTGGGCGGGGGGGGTGCGCCGCGGGGCCCGGCGGCCCCGGCCCGGTGGCGCGGCGGGGACCGGCGGCACGTGCCGGACGGCCCGATGCGCCGCCGGAACGCTGGCCGCTGCCGGCGCCTTCGGCACGCTGGCCGGTGGCGGGGCGGCGGTTGCGGCCTGCAGCGGTGGCAGCACCGGCGCTGGCGCGGCGTCCTTCGGTGGCACGGGCCGGACGCTGGGTGCGGCCGCCGTCACCGGCTGCAGCGCGGTCGTTGCGTTCGCTGCGTTCCGTACGCTCGGGACGTTCGGCGGAAACCCGCCCGCGTCCGCCGTTGCCGCCGCGTCCGCCGGCGCGGGGTGCACTGGTGGAACGGGCCGCGCGCTTACGCTGGGCATTGGCGCCGGTGGAACGGCCGCCGCCCTGCTGCGGCGACTTGGCTGCCAGCTGCGCGGCACGGACATGCGGTTCCACAACGGCCGCGCGTTCGCCGACGAGCTTGGCGATGGACGGGGAGTTGTGGCTGACCTTCTCGATGGAAACGTCGACGCCGGCAGCCTTCATCAGCTTCGACACCTCGCTCTTCTGCTCCGGGAGGGTCAGCGTGACCACGGTTCCGCTGGATCCGGCGCGGGCCGTACGGCCTGAACGGTGCAGGTAGGCCTTGTGTTCCGTGGGCGGATCAATGTGGACTACGAGCTCCACGTCGTCCACGTGGACGCCGCGGGCGGCGACGTCGGTGGCCACCAGGACCCGGACATCGCCGGAAGCGAACTCCGCCAGGTTCCGGTCCCGGGCATTCTGGGACAGGTTGCCGTGCAGGTCCACCGTGGGGATACCGTTGTCCGTGAGGAACTGGGCCATCTTGCGGGCGTGGTGCTTGGTGCGCATGAACATGATGCGGCGGCCCTGGCCACCGGCCAGTTCCTTGACCAGCAGCTTCTTGGCCGTCTGGTCCTGGACCAGCAGCACGTGGTGCTCCATGGTGGACACCGCTGCCTGCGGCTCATCCACGGAGTGCGTCAGCGGGTTGGACAGGTAACGGCGGACCAGCTTGTCCACACCGTTGTCCAGGGTGGCGGAGAACAGCATCCGCTGGCCCTTTTCCGGAGTGCGGTCCAGCAGGCGCTGGACAACCGGCAGGAAGCCAAGGTCGGCCATGTGGTCGGCCTCGTCCAGCACGGTGATCTCGACGGACTCAAGGCTGATGACCTTCTGCTTCATCAGGTCCTCGAGGCGGCCGGGGCAGGCAATGACAATGTCGACGCCGGCCTTCAGTGCCTTTTCCTGGCGCTGCTGGGACACGCCGCCGTAGATCACGGTGGTGTTCAGGCCCAGTTCCTTGGCCAGCGGCTCAATCACGTTGTTGATCTGTGTGGCCAGTTCGCGGGTGGGTGCCAGGACCAGGCCCAGCGGGCGGTTCGGACGGCGGCGGTAAGCTGCCTCGTTCTCGGCCAGCCGGGTGACCAGCGGCAGGGAGAAGGCGAGGGTCTTGCCGGAGCCGGTGCGCCCGCGGCCCAGGACGTCGCGGCCTTTAAGGGTGTCGGGGAGGGTTTCCACCTGGATGGGGAACGCCTCGTCGATTCCGGCGGCAGCGAGGGAGGAAACAAGTGCCTTGGGCACACCAAGGGCAGCAAAAGTGGTCATTAAAGACAGGCAACTTTCGGTAAGAGGCCCCCAACGCCGTTTGGGCCGGGGGTTCGCCGAAGAAAAGTCAGACAGTGTCTACCGCGCTAACAGGCGGGACAAAAGAAAGCGTTCATCGACGCAGGCTGGACTGCTTACACACACGGCTGCAACCTGTGGCTGCGGCCGTGGCAGGACCAACATCTCCCTACAGTTTACCGTAATACGGAAAGTTTCCTAATCGGGGCGGGCGGCAGCGGTGAAAACCGGGGCCCCGGCAGCCGATAGCATTAACGGTGATGACTACTGAACCAGCCCTGCCGCAGGCCGAGGGCACCGACCCTGACATCGACGTTGACTCCGAAACTGGCGAGGACCGGCATTTCCGCTCTCCGGTCTCCTTTGTCCGGCGCGGCTCGCGCCTCCAGGGCCGCCGCCAGCAGGCCTGGGATGAACTGTCGGACCGTTTTGTGGTGGATGTGCCGCGCGAGGAAGCCGATACCTCGGTGCATCCGGAGTACGTGTTCGACGCCGCGGCGGAGTTCGGGCGCACCGCACCCCTCGTCGTCGAAATCGGGTCTGGACTCGGTGAAGCCGTCACGCACGCCGCGGAGCAGAACCCGGACAAGGACTTCCTTGCCGTGGAGGTCTACCTGCCCGGCCTGGCACAGACCCTGCAGCGCATCGGGCAGAAGGGCCTGACCAACGTGCGTGTGGTGCAGGCCAACGCCCCCGAGGTGCTGACCAGCATGCTCCCCGCCGGATCCGTGGACGAAGTATGGGTGTTTTTCCCGGACCCCTGGCACAAGACCCGCCACCACAAGCGGCGCCTCGTCAAAGAGTCCTTCGCCGAGCTGGTGGCCCGGGTCCTGGTGCCCGGCGGCACGTGGCGGCTGGCCACGGACTGGTCCGACTACGCCGTACAGATGCGCGAAGTCCTGGACGCCTCCGAACAGTTTGAGAACCTGCATACCGGCGAGCAGGCCGGCGAACAGGGTCCGCTGACCCGGGTGCACTGTGAAGGCCTCGAGAACAAGGTGCCGGAGGACGACGTCGATGAGCGCGGCGGTTGGGCTCCCCGCTTCGAGGGCCGCACCCTCACCAGCTTCGAGAACAAGGCCCACCAGGCCGGCCGGCTCATCTTCGACCTCGCCTACCGCCGGATCTAGGCGGGCACCGCAGGATTGATCGCTGCGACCGCCGCATCGTAGCGGCCTTCGGTTTCGGCAAAACGCAGGAACTTCACGGCCTCGACAAGGATTTCGTGCGCATCGGGCTGGGCCTGAAGCAGGGCCATGACCTCATCGGCGAAAGCATCCAGCGGGAGATAGTGCTCGTTCACCGAGCCGCCGGGCATCAGTTCGGTCCGGACCGCCGGCGGCACCAGTTCAATGACCTGCACGGACGTCCCGGCAAGCTGCAGCCGGAGGCCTTCGCTAAACCGGTGGATAAAGGCCTTGGTGCCGTTGTATGTCGGAGTGTTGGCCAGCGGGGTATGGGCCAGCCCGGAGGAAACGGTCATGATCACCGCATCCGGCCGGGTTTGCAGGTGCTCGATATACGCGGCCACCAGCCGCAGCGGGCCGTTGATGTTGGTTTCCACCAGGCGCTCGGCTCCGGCGAGGAAGCTTTCGCTGCGCATGTCTTCACCGGTCATGATTCCTGCCATGGCAATCAACACGTTCAAGTCCGGGTGCCCGGCCAGCACGGTGTCGCGGGCCGCCAGGACGGAGGCCGGATCGGTGGTGTCGACGGCGACGGTGGCGAAGCCGTGTTCGGCGGCCAGCAGCTCCAGGACCTCGGTCCGCCGCCCGCCGATGATGACGGTGTTGCCGGCAGCCTGCAGGCGGACGGCGAGGGCCAGGCCAATGCCGGAGGTGGCACCGGGAATGAAAATGGTGTTTCCGTTAATGTTCATGCCCCCAGTGTTGGCCCGGCCGGCGGCGGGCGGGAGAGGAGCGTTTGTCGTAGGATTCCCGGTCCCTGTATAGAACGGCTGCGGTGGCCCATGATGGAGCCATGGACCGCCCCACACTTGCCGACTTCCTCAAATCCCGCCGGGATGCCCTGCGCCCCGACGACGTCGGGCTGTCTGCCGGGACCCGGCGCCGGGTGGCCGGGCTGCGGCGGGACGAGGTTGCGACGCTGGCCGGGATGTCCGTGGACTATTACACCCGGCTGGAGCAGGCCCGCGGCCCGCAGCCTTCGGAACAGCTGCTGGGATCGCTGGCCCGGGCCCTGCGGCTGAGCTACGACGAGCGGGATTACCTCTTCCGTTTGGCTGACCGTAATCCGCCGCCCCGCGCGTCCCTGGACCCTCATGTGGCCCCTGCCCTGCTGCGGGTCCTGGACCGGCTTGAGGATACGCCGGCGCTGATCCTTTCCGCGCTCGGGGAAACACTGGCGCAGAACAGGCTTTCCATGGCACTGCTGGGAGACCATTCCCGGCTCACCGGGCCCGCCCGGAGCAGTGTTTACCGCTGGTTTACCGATCCCGCTGAACGTGAGCTCTATCCGCCGGCTGACCGCGCACGGCAGGGCCGCGCCCAGGTTGCCGGGCTGCGGGTGGCAGTTTCCGCAAACTCGGCCCGTGCGCTGGAACTGGTTCGCCTGCTGCAGAAGCGCAGCCCTGAGTTCACCGAAATATGGAAGGACCACGCCGTGGCCACCCGGTTCGCCGACCACAAAACGCTGCTGCACCCGGAACTGGGCGAAATCGAGCTCGACTGCCAGACCCTGTACAGCGAAGACCAGAGCCAGGCCCTGCTGGTGCTGACTGCTGCCCCGCGCAGCGAGGCAGCGCAGAAGCTTGGCCTGCTGGCGGTGATCGGCCAGCAGCGGTTCGCCCCCGCCGGATAACCGGCCGCGAAGTACGCTCCTTCGGTGGTGCCCCGGCAGGGCCGGACGGCACTGCGCCTTGACCCCGGTTTGCCCTTGCAGTACCGGCGGCGGGAAACTGGTGGTACGGATGGCAGTGAGCCCTCCGCCGGCCCAGAAGGATTTTGCACCATGCCCGAACCGAGCGACGCACGCGTCGGCCTCTATATCGACTTCGACAACATTGTCATTTCGCGCTACCAGCAACTGCACGGCCGGAACGCCTTCCAGCGCGACGGGATCCGCAATTTCGACAAGACCAACCGGGATGCCGATCCCGATATTGCCGCGAAGCTCACCGCTGCCACTGTGGACTTCAATGCGATCATCGACTTCGCCGCGTCCTTCGGCACCCTGGTGGTGAACCGGGCATACGCCGACTGGTCGGTCCCCGTCAACGCCAGCTACCAGCGGCAGCTGATGTCCCGCGCGGTGGACCTCACCCAGTTGTTCACCACCACAACGCGCGGCACCAAGAACGGTGCCGACATCCGGCTTGCCGTGGACGTGGTGGAAGACCTTTTCCGGCTGCCGGACCTGACGCACATCATCATTGTGGCCGGGGATTCCGACTACATTGCCCTGGCCCAGAAGGCGAAGCGGCTGGGCCGCTTCGTGGTGGGTATCGGTGTGGCCGGTTCCACCAGCACCTCCCTGGCCGCCGCGTGCGACGAGTTCGAGGATTACGACTCCCTGCCCGGCATTGTTGCGGCTGTCGCCGCGGCACCGGGATCCGCCAAGGCCCCTGCTGCGGCAATGGACCAGACCCCCAGCAAGGCCCGCAAGCTCACCGTGGTGCCCATGTTCTCGCACACCGAAGACGCCCGTTTTGAGGAGCCGGACACCGCTGAAGACATTGACCCGCGGACCCTTGCCACCGAACTGCTTGTCCGTGCACTGAAGATCGGCCATGCCAAGGGCGACGACGAGTGGCTCAACACGGGCACGGTAAAGAACCAGATGCGGCGTATGGACCCCTCCTTCAACGAAAAGCCGCTGGGCTTCCGGTCCTTCACCGACTTCCTTTCCTCCCGCAGCGACCTGGTGGAACTGGACGACGACGGCCCGCAGCGCCTTATCCGGCTGCGGCCCGAGGCCGAAGCCCGGGAGTAGCCTGCTCCGGCGGGCTACTCCCGACGAGGACATGGACGACTGCAGGCATGTTGCCGGTCCGGCAACATGGTTTGCGGTGCAACGGTGGCCGGCGCATGCTTCAGTTATGGATTCGAACACCCCGCATCAGCCCGCCCGTCCCGCGCCGCAGCCTGCCCCTCCCCTGCCGGAACCGGCAGGCGTGGAAGAAGAGTGGGACCAGCGCTACGCGGCCAGTGAAGCCCTGTGGAGCGGGCAGCCGAACGGTGCCTTGGTCTCGGAAGCTGCTGCCCTGGCTCCGGGGCGGGTACTCGACGTCGGCTGCGGCGAAGGCGCCGACGCGCTGTGGCTGGCCGCCCGCGGCTGGGACGTGACCGCACTCGACGTTTCCTCCGTAGCCCTGGAACGGGCAGCACGGCAGGCGGAAATGCAGCGCCTGCAGATCGCCTGGGTGCACAGCGGCCTGGTCGAAGCCCAGCTCCCCGCGGCGTCCTTCGACCTGGTGTCTGCTCAGTATCCGGCATTGCTGCGCACAGCAGATCATGCCGCGGAACAGGCCTTGCTGCAGGCGGTCGCCCCCGGTGGCCTGCTCCTGGTGGTGCACCATGCCGTGGCCTCCGACGCCGGGCACAGCCACGATCTGGACCAGTATGTGCTCCCCGCAGATATTGCCGCCGCCTTGGACGGGGACTGGCGGATCGAGGTGCATGAGACCCGTCCGCGGCACGTAGCTTCCGGTGCCGGCGCCCACCACAACGAGGATGTGGTGCTTCGGGCCCGCCGGCTGCGCTGACCGCGCTAGCGCAGGCCCGGCTGCGTTGCCGGGGCTCCAAGTCCGGGGATTTGCACGCCGGCCAGGTCTTCGAGCTGGAGCCAGAGCCGCTCCGGCGATTCATCCGGGCCTGCCGTGTGCGCGTTGGGCTCCACGGCCACGGGCATTCCCCGCAGCCGCTCCTCCGGGGCGAAGTACTCTCCCCCGCGCACCGCGGGATCGGTCAGGGCGCGCACGGCGGGGTATGCCGCGGCGTCTTTCCCCTGTGCCCACGGTGTGTAGGGATTGCGCCGGTACGGTGTCGCAGCATCCCGGACACCCGCCCGTTCCGGTGTTTTGGCATCTACGCCCACCCCGGGCCGGGTGAGGACTGACGCCACCGGGAGACCCGCTGCACGCAGCCGGCGGTCGAGTTCATGGCCGAAAACCTCGGTGGCCGTCTTGGCCTTGGTATAGGCGCCAATGCCGGTCCATGGCAGGCCGCGCACGTCCTGCAGCCCGTACCGCTTGATCCCGACAAATCCCGTGGACGCATGCACCACGCGGCTCAGCCTGCCGCCGGTCTCCCCTGTGGCCGAGAGCAGGGGCAGGATGCCCGCCAGCAGACGAACGCTGGCTGCAACGTGGGTCCCCAGGAGGATCGGCAGCCCGTCACTTGTCATGGTTCGCCGGTTCATGGTCATGGCTCCACCGTTGAGGAAGATGCCGTCCAGGCGGGGCAACGCGGCAATTTTGCCTGCGGCTGCATCCACGGACGCGAAAGAACCCAGTTCGATCACCACCGCGGAGAGGGAGGCCTCCGGCACATAGTTCCGGATGGAGGCCTGGGCCGCGCCTAATTTGTCAGCCGATCGGGAGGCCAGGACAACGTGTGCCCCCGCTCCGGCCAGCTGCTCGGCGGCGAAATATCCTATACCCGCTGTGGCCCCGGTAATAACAAATGTGCGCCCCGTCTGGCTGGGAAGGGTGGCTGGGTTCCAGGTCATGATTGCCCTCTCGAATCTAAGTGGATCATCTATCCGCTTAGAACCTAGCACACGAAACGGATACTTCATCCGATTGAGTTACACTGGACCCATGCCACCGCTTCGTTCAGATGCCGCCCGCAGCCGATCACGGATCCTGGACGTGGCCCGCCGGCATGACCCCCAAGAGCTGCGGATGAATGACCTCGCCCGGGAGGCGGGCGTAGGGGTAGGGACGGTCTACCGCCATTTCCCGACCATGCGGGCACTGTTGGAGGCACTCACGGCCGACACCTTGGGCCGGATGCAGGAGATTTCCCGCCGTGCCGCAGCTGAACCGGATCCAGGCGAAGCGCTTGCCCTCTACCTCGGCGCGGCCCTCGAACTGCAACTGGAGGACGGCGGACTCCAATCCGTCCTGCTTTCCCCGGAGGATGAAACCGAGGGGGTGCGGGCAGCAAAGGAGGAGATTTTCGCTGCATTCAAAGCTGTGCTCGCCCGGGCCAAGTCCGCGGGCATTATCCGCAGCGAACTGACCCTGCCGCAGCTCTCCCACCTGGTTTGCGGGATCGAGCATGCTGTTCGTCTGGGCACCCCGGAGGACAGGAAACCCATGCTGGCCATACTGCTCGCCGGACTGCGCCCCTAAAGAGGAGTGCTACAGGGACTGGACGTATCCGTCGTCGGCGTAGTTCCGCTGCGCAGTCTTGCCTGCGGGAAGCGCGCGCAGCCGGCTGCGGCGTTCCATCAGCGAGACCAGGCCCAGCTGCTTCACGGCAGTGGCGGCCGCCGGCGGCCGCTGTCCGCGGCTGAGGGTAACGACGTCGCCGGCCAGCCCGGCCGCAAAGACCCGGCTGTGGTCCGGGTTGCGGCGCTGGACCTCATCCAGTTCCGTGGATAGTTCCACGATCCGCTGGCGCAGCCCGGTGACCTGGTTCTGCAGTTCCATGATGCGTTTGATGCCCTCCAGGGAAACGCCCTCCTGGGACAGTTTCTGGACCTCGCGCAGCAGTTCAATGTCGCGTTGGGAGTAACGGCGTGACCGGCCGGGCGCCCGGCTGGGCCGGACAATGCCGAGCCGGTCATATTGCCGGAGGGTCTGCGGATGCATTTCCGCAAGCTCAGCGGCAACGGAGATCACAAAAATAGGCGCATTAGCATCTATGCCCATTGTTCCTCCTTGACGGCTGTTGAAATAGTAACGCGGGAAGTTCGCCCTCCGGCGACCGGCACGCTATAGCCGGGCTTTGGCTGCCAGCGAGGCTCGCGGGTCCTCGCCCTTGGTCGCTTCGGCGAACGCTTCCACGGCTTCGCGGGCATCCTTGTTCAGGTGGGACGGCACGGCGACGTCTACGGTCACCAGCAGGTCGCCGTTGCCCTTGGACGTGTGGACGCCGCGGCCCTTGACCCGCAGGGTGCGCCCGGACGGCGTACCGGCGGGCACCTTCAGGCGGACGGTATCGGAGGTCAGCGTAGGCACCTCGATGGTCGCGCCCAGGGCGGCCTCGGGGAAGGTGACCGGCACATGGATTCGGATGTTGTTGTCTTCCCGGGTGAAGAAGTCGTGCGGGGTGACGTGCACAGTAACCATCAGGTCCCCGGGACCGGCCGCACCGGGCTGGCCCTTGCCCCGGACCCGGATCTTCTGCCCGTCCTTGACGCCGGCAGGCACCCGGACTTCGACTACTTCCCCGCTGGGTTCGCGCAGCCCGATGACGGTGCCGTTGATCGACCCGGCAAAGGAAATAGTGGTGCTGGCCGTGCGGTCCGCACCCTTGGTGGGCGGCGGGGCGCCGAACCCGCCGCCGCCGAACCCGCTGCCGCCGCCGAAGAGGTCGGCGAATTCGGGCGGAATGTTGCTGCCGCCGGCGTTGAACGTGGTGCGCCGGCCCCCGCGCGGGGATGCGCCCTGGCCGAACAGGCCGCCAAAGATGTCTTCAAAGCCCGCACCGCCGCCGGCGCCGCCGCCGGCACCAGCGGGGCCGCCGGCCGTGAACCTGGCACCGCTTCCCATTGCCCGGATGGCGTCGTACTGCTGGCGCTCCTCAGCGTCGGAAAGAACGGAGTAGGCCTCGGAAAGGTCCTTGAACATCCGCTCGGCGTCTGCATCATTCTGGTTCTGGTCCGGATGGTATTTCCGTGCCAGTTTCCGGTACGCCTTTTTAATGTCGGCGTCCGACGCATCCTTGGGAACACCCAGAATCTTGTAAAAGTCCTTATCGACCCAATCCTGACTAGCCAATTGGCGTCCCCTTCCTCATTTGCCGATCCCGCTCGTTTCGAGCACGGCCACCGGACCTGCTGCTGCCCCGGCTTGCTGCGGGACCTGCCTATGGAAATGTCCGGGGCCGCCTGCTGGCGGCCCCGGACGCGGTACTGCTTACTGTTCCGGAACCGAAACAATCACCTGCGCGGCACGCAGGACCCGGTCGCCGGACTTGTAGCCGGACCTCAGGATCTGCGTCACCGTATCGAACGTGACATCCGCACTCTGCTGCTGGATGAGCGCCTCGTGGATGTTCGGATCGAACTCCACCCCGGTCTCATCGATACGGGCCAGGCCGTAGGTCTTCAGCGTGTTCTCCAGCTTGGTGGCGATCGCGGCGAAGGGGCCCTCCGCCAGGTCGCCGTGCTGGCGTGCGGCGTCGATGTCATCCAGGACCGGCATCAGTGAATTCAGCACACCGATTACCGCCATTTCCCGGGCCACATCCCGGTCGCGTTCCACCCGCTTGCGGTAGTTCACGTACTCGGCCTGCAGGCGCAGCAGGTCGTTGCGCAGTTCCGCCGCCTCGGGCGAACCGGCGGCAGCAGGCTGCGCCGGCACGTCGGCGTTGTTGAGGATCTGCTCCGCCTGGGACAGTGCATCGCCCCCGGCTGCCGGGGCGGAAGCCGATGCTTCCTCCCCGGTGCCGCCGTTGGCCTGCGTCTCGTCCTGGCCGGGCGCGCCCTGGCCGCTTACCGGTTCTTCGCCTTCGGGAGTGTTCCCGTGCTCGTTACCCGCCGGCATGATTACTTCTTTTCTTCGTCGTCGACAACTTCGGCGTCCACGATGTCTTCGTCATCGTTGGCGCTGCCGGCAGCGGAACCGTCACCGGCCGCACCGGCGCCCGGGGCGCCTTCAGCACCGGCAGCGGAGGCCGAAGCGTAGATGGCTTCGCCGAGCTTGGTCTGGGAAGCCTGCAGCTTCTCAAACGCGCTCTTGACCTCGTCGTCGTTGTCCGTGCCCTCAAGGGCCTTCTTCAGCGAGTCGACGTCGCCCTTGACCTCGGTCTTGACGTCTTCGGGCAGCTTGTCGTCATTGTCGGTGAGGAGCTTGTCCACCGAGTAGGCCAGCTGCTCGGCCGAGTTGCGGACGTCGGCAGCCTCGCGGCGCTTCTTGTCCTCGGCTGCGTGCTCTTCGGCCTCGCGGACCATCCGGTCAATGTCGTCCTTGGACAGCGAGGACCCGCCGGTGATGGTCATGGACTGCTCGGCGCCGGTGCCCTTGTCCTTGGCGGACACGTGCACAATGCCGTTGGCGTCGATGTCGAAGGTGACCTCAATCTGCGGGACACCGCGCGGAGCCGGCGCAATGCCGGTCAGCTCGAAGGTGCCCAGCGGCTTGTTGTCGCGGGTGAACTCGCGTTCGCCCTGGAAGACCTGGATGGCCACGGACGGCTGGTTGTCATCCGCGGTGGTGAAGGTCTCGCTGCGCTTGGTG
Organism: Arthrobacter sp. zg-Y750; assembly: GCF_020907365.1. Lineage (NCBI taxonomy): Bacteria > Bacillati > Actinomycetota > Actinomycetes > Micrococcales > Micrococcaceae > Arthrobacter > Arthrobacter sp. zg-Y750. The sequence goes on from NZ_JAJJOC010000005.1 coordinate 20,209, forward strand.
GGGATGGCCGTGTTGCGCTCGATCAGCTTGGTCATCACTCCGCCCTTGGTCTCGATGCCCAGGGACAGCGGGGTGACGTCGATCAGCAGCACGTCCTTGCGCTCGCCCTTCAGGACACCGGCCTGCAGTGCGGCGCCAACGGCCACAACCTCGTCCGGGTTTACGCCCTTGTTCGGTTCCTTGCCGCCGGCCAGCTGCTTCACGAGCTCGGAAACGGCGGGCATACGGGTGGAACCGCCCACGAGGATGATGTGGTCAATGTCGGCAACCTTGATGCCGGCTTCAGCGATGACGTCGTTGAACGGCTTCTTGGTGCGGTCCAGCAGGTCCTTGGTCAGGTCCTGGAACTTGGCACGGGAAAGGTGCTCGTCCAGGTGGACCGGGCCTTCGGGGGTGACCGAGAGGTACTGCAGGGAGATGTTCGTGGAGGTGGCCGAGGAGAGTTCCTTCTTGGCCTGTTCCGCGGCTTCCTTCAGGCGCTGCAGGGCGATCTTGTCCTTGGACAGGTCCGCGCCCTTGGCCTTGGCCTGGCTCAGCAGGTAATCCACAATGCGCTGGTCCCAGTCGTCGCCGCCGAGGCGGTTGTCACCGGCAGTGGCGCGGACCTGGATGGTGGAGAAATCGTCTTCGTCCTTGCCGACTTCCAGCAGGGAAACGTCGAACGTGCCGCCGCCAAGGTCGAAGACGAGAATGAGTTCGTCTTCCTTGCCCTTGTCCAGGCCGTAGGCCAGGGCAGCTGCGGTGGGCTCGTTGACAATGCGCAGCACGTTCAGGCCGGCAATCTCGCCGGCTTCCTTCGTGGCCTGGCGCTCAGCGTCGTTGAAGTAGGCCGGAACGGTGACCACGGCGTCCGTGACCTTCTCACCGAGGTAGGCCTCGGCGTCGTTCTTCAGCTTCATCAGGATGCGGGCGGAGATTTCCTGCGCGGTGTACTTCTTGCCGTCTACGTCCACGCTCCAGTCGGTGCCCATGTGGCGCTTGACGGAGGATATGGTGCGGTCAATGTTGTTGACGGCCTGGCGCTTGGCGATCTCGCCGACCAGGACCTCGCCGGACTTGGCGAACGCCACGACCGACGGCGTGGTGCGGCCGCCTTCAGCGTTGGCGATGACCGTGGGCTCGCCGCCTTCCAGGACCGAGACGACCGAGTTGGTGGTTCCGAGGTCGATACCTACTGCACGTGACATATTTGCTTCCTCTTTCCTTGGAAAAACCCGCATCTTCGTGACTTCTCCGCGGCGGTTCCCTTCCCGGACCGGGATGGCTTTCCTCCGCTGGACATCGCGTAGAGCAATTGAGCGTTCTGGACTCAACTTTACTCAGAGCTGATTCTTTGTCAACAAACTTGAGCGCATGCGGCTCAAGTTTGGGTGGAGCCCTTGCGGAACACACGGTCACGCTTTGGCTCCCTGCGGCGGGCGGAGGGCGGTAGGGTCCTGCTATGCGTCCCGAAACGTACACCCACGGCCACCACCAGAGCGTGGTGTCCGCCCACGCGGTCCGCACAGCGAAGGACTGCGCCGCGTATCTGCTGCCCGAAGTGAAGCCGGGCATAAGCATGCTCGACGTCGGCTGCGGCCCGGGCAGCATTACGGCGGACCTTGCCGAACTGGCAGCCCCCGGGCCGGTGATCGGCCTGGACGCCTCTGAGGACGTCCTGGTCCTGGGCCGCGAACTGGCCGCCGCCCGCGGCCTGGCGAATGCCTCCTTCGCCGGGGGAAACATTTATGACCTGGACTTCCCGGACGAGACCTTCGACGTGGTCCACGCCCACCAGGTGCTCCAGCACCTGGCGGATCCGGTGGCCGCCCTGCGCGAAATGCGCCGGGTCACCAAGCCCGGCGGGCTGGTGGCAGTGCGCGACGTCGATTTCCATGGCATGAGCTGGTACCCGGCGGTTCCCGAGCTGGCCGAATGGATGCAGGTCTACCAGCACATTGCCCGCGGCAACCAGGCCGAACCCGACGCCGGGCGGCACCTGCTCTCCTGGGCACTGGAGGCAGGGTTCACGGACCTGACACCCTCATCCTCCAACTGGCTGTACGCGACCGAAGACCAGCGGGCCTGGTTGGCCGCATCATGGTCCGAGCGGGTGCTGCATTCCGCCTTCGCCGAGCAGGCCTCCGAACGCGGGCTGGCGGACCGGGAGGGTTTGGAACGGCTCTCCGCCGGCTGGCAGGAATGGGCCGCAGCACCGGACGGCTGGTTCCTGATGCCCTGCGGCGAGCTGCTCGCCCGGGCCTGAGCAGGCCGGAGTTCTGCGTAGGATTTAAGGCATGTTCCGGATCCAGACCATATGCACGGGCAACATTTGCCGCTCCCCCATGGCCCAGTTTGCGCTGGCCCGCGCCTTCGGCGACGCCGCCGCGGAACGGCCGGTTGCCGGGGAAGAGCCGGCGGCAGTGGCGGTGGACTCCGCCGGACTGAGCGGCTGGGAAGCGGGCAAGCCGATGGATAAGCGGGCCGCGGCCGAACTGCGGCGCCACGGCTATCCGGATACTGGCATCACTGCCTTCCGGGCCCGCGAGTTCCAGCCGGAATGGTTCGCCGAACGTGACCTGATCCTGGCCATGGACTACGGCCATTTTATGGAACTGTCGCTGCAGGCCCCCACGCAGGCGGACCGGGCCAAGGTGATGATGCTGCGGGCCTTCGACCCGGCCCTGCAGACACCGGCCGGCCGGCCGCACCCCTCCGCGGAACTGGGCATTGCGGACCCCTGGTACGGGGACCAAAAGGACTTCGAGGAGTCCTACGCCCTCATCACGGCCGCCGTGCCGGGCGTGCTGGAGTATGTGGAACAGCTTCTGGCGAACCGGCGCGAAAGCCGCCATGACCGCTGAGCCCGCAGCTTCCACCGGAGACTCCCGCAAACCCCTGCTCATCGCCGTCGACGGTTTCTCCGGAGCCGGCAAAACGACGCTCGCCACCGAAGTGGCCGCAGCCTTGAGCCGCCGCGGAAGCGTGCGCCTGTTCCACCTCGAGGACATTTACCCCGGCTGGGACGGCCTGGAATCGGGAATGGCCTACTACCGGGAGCAGGTCCTGCGTCCGCTCGCCCGGGGGCAGGCGGCCCACTGGCAGGCCTGGGACTGGGAAGCCGGACGCCGCGGACCCTGGCGGAGCACCGAACCGGCCGACGCCGTCGTCTTCGAAGGGGTGGGCGCCGCGCACCGCGAGGCCCGCAGCATGCTGGACACCGCCGTATGGGTGGGCGGCGAGGAATCCGTCCGCCGCAGGTACGCCCTGGAGCGCGACGGCAGCACCTACGCCCCGCACTGGGAGCGCTGGGCCGCGCAGGAGCGGCGCTGGTCCGCCGACGACGACGCGTCCGCCGCCGCGGACCTGGCGGTGCGGATGGTGGGTCCGGACGCCAATGCAGCAGCGGCGCTGGCGTCGGTCCTCGGCGTGCTGGACCGCGCTGCCTGAACTGCCGGCGCTGGCGGCCGCGCGGGCTCCTTACTGCAGGGTGGCGGTCAGCCGGGCCACGTTGTCGATGTAGCGCTGCCAGAGGGGGCGGTCCACCCAGTCCTCCAGCAGCAGTTCCTTGGACAGGGCGCGGTAGGTGTCCTCGACCCGGCGCATCTGCTCCACGATGGTGCCGTCGAACATCATCATGGAGACTTCGAGGTTCAGCGAGAAAGAACGCATGTCCATGTTGGAGGAGCCCAAGACGGCCACCTCGTTGTCAATGGTGAAGTGCTTGGCGTGCAGGACCAGCGGCTTGGGGTACTGGTAGATCCGGATCCCGGCCCGGAGCAGCGCCTCGTAGTAGGAGCGCTGGGCGTGGTCCACCAGGAACTGGTCGCCCTTTTCGGAAACGAACAGTTCCACTTCCACGCCGCGCTGGGCCGCCGTCGTCACCGCGTAAAGCAGGGTGTCATCGGGCACGAAGTACGGGCTGGTGATCGAAATCCGGTCGCTGGCCGAATAGATCAGGGACGCAAACAGGCGCAGGTTGTTTTCGGTGCTGAAGCCCGGTCCGCTGGGGACCACCTGGCAGGTCACGTTGCCCGGATCGTAGGTCCATTCGTACAGGCTGAGTTCGCGTTCTAGGTTCTCATCGGTTTCGGCGTTCCAGTCGGTGGCGAAAACGACGTTGAGCTCATCCACCACCGGTCCTTCCACCCGGGCCATCAGCTCCACCCATTTGCGGCCGGAGCGGCGGTTGCGGCCCTTGTGGTAGGCAGGCTCAATGAGGTTCTGCGATCCGGTGAACGCAACGGCCCCGTCCACCACCACCAGTTTCCGGTGGTTGCGCAGGTCCGGACGGCGCCAGCGGCCCCGGAAGGGCTCCACCGGCAGCATCCGCCGCCATTGGACATCACTGTTGCGCAGTTCGCGCAGCATCTTCCGGTAGCCCTTGATCCGCAGGGTACCGATGTGGTCGAAGAGCAGCCGGACGGTGACGCCGCGGGCAGCCGCTGACTTGAGTGCCTGGAAGAACTGCCTGGTCTGGGCGTCGTAGCCCATGATGTAGAACTCCACATGCACGTAGCGAGCGGCTTTTTCCACCGCACGGGTCATCATGTCGATGGACTCCGCGTAGTCGCGCTGCAGGTCGACCTTATTGCCGTCCAGTGTAGGGAAGGACCCCAGCCGGCGGTTCAGCTCGGCGGCGTTGAGCACCCACTCCGGCCCGCCGTAATTACTGCCCTCGGCCTCAAGTTCCTTGGTGTTCTCGCGCACCGTCCGGTTGATCTCCGCCTGCCGCCGCACCCGGTGGTCCGACAGCCGGTGGTTCCCGAAGAGGGAGAAGAGGATGATGCCCGGGATGGGAAGGAAGAAGATGCACAGCAGCCACGCCATGGCCGTCGTGGGACGCCGGTTGCCGGGAACAACGCCCAACGCAATAATCCGGATACCGTAATCCACCACGGCCAGCACGGTCGCCGTCCATCCGGACAGGTCAAAACCGGTCAGAGACCACCACACGCTCAAGCTCCTCCCAGCAGCACCCTGCCCTCAGCCTATCGGTACGGGGGTCCCGGGCGTGTCCCGCGCCGCTAGGCTGGTGCCATGACTGTTCTGGTTTTCCTGGATTCCGCGTACCCCGACGGCCGCCCTGCCGATCCTGCGGTGCCGCATCTGCTCGTGAGCGACCTGGGCGTCACCCGCGGTGACGGGATTTTCGAGTCGCTGCTGGCCGTGGACGGTGTGCCCCGGAAACCGGACGCGCACCTGGACCGGCTGGCGTCCTCGGCACAGCTGCTGGACCTGCAGATCCCGGTACGCCAGGCCTGGGAGCGGGCCATCGCCACGGCATTGGCGCTGCACTTCGGGCAGGGCGCTGCCGGGCCGCAGGGCCGGGCCGCGGTGAAGCTGGTGGCCACCCGGGGCGTGGAAGGCAGCGGGACCTCCACGGCGTGGGTGCAGGTTTCCGCCGCGCCCGACGCGGCGCGGCAGCAGACCGACGGGATTAAGGTGCTGCTGCTGGACCGCGGCTATGACAGCATGGCCGCGTCCCGGGCACCCTGGCTGCTGCTGGGCGCCAAGACGCTTTCCTACGCCGTGAACATGGCCGCCCTGCGCTACGCCAAGGAACACGGGGCCGATGACGCCATTTTTACCTCCTCGGACGGCAAGGTCCTGGAGGGACCCACCTCCACGGTGGTGCTGGCCCGCGAACGGGACGGTGTCCGGACCCTGCTGACCCCCGAACGGAAGAGCGGCATCCTGGCCGGAACCACGCAGGACGCCCTCTTCAAGGCCGCCGAAGCTGCCGGCTGGGAACTGGGCTACGGCCCAATGGTTCCGGAGGACCTGTTCGCGGCCGACGGCGTGTGGCTGGCTTCCAGCATCCGGCTGCTGGTTCCGGTCCGTTCCATCGACGGCCGCGAGCTGCCTTTCTCCGAGAGCCTGAACAGCGAACTCGCGAAGCTGGCCGACACCGCACTCTGAGCACTCAGCCCCCGATGCTCAGGTCAGGATGAAGTTGAACGTGCCGGCCGCCAGCGCCGCTGCCACCGCGGCGGCTGACACGACCACTCCCGTGGCCAGCACCGCGGCGTCGATCCTGCTGAACGTTGAGGTCCGTGCCCAGGACCGGTCCCCCGCGCCAAACCCGCGGGCCTCCATGGCCACGGCCAGCCGCGTGGCCCGGCGGATGGCCTGCACCAGCAAGGCCAGTGCCTGCCCGGCGAAACCCTTCAGCCGGGCCGCCGCACCGGCATCGGGCCCCGCGCCGCGCGCGTGGCGGGCCAGCCCGATGGTCCGCCATTCCTCGACCAGCAAACCCACCAGGCGCATGGCCGCCAGTGCGCCCAGCACAAACCGGTGCGGCAGCCGCAGCTTCTGCGCCAGGGCGTCGGCCAGGTCGGTGGGATCGGTGCTGGTCAGCAGGTAGATCCCGGGCAGGGCTATGGCCAGCCCGCGCAGTCCAATGGCAATACCCGCGGCCACGGAACCGGAGGTAAAGATCAGCGGTCCCGCTGCAAGCAGCACCGCCCCGGTCTTCTCCGCCAACAGCGCCGTACCCCAGGCCCCGATCAGCGCGGCCACCAGCAGCGGCGAGATGCGCCGCAGGAGCGTACCCGCCCGGATGTGGAGCAGCGGCAGCAGGAGAAGTTCCAGGGCCAGGACGACGGCGGCGCTCACCCAGTCCACGGTGACCAGCACCGCCAGGGTCAGCAGGGCCGCAGACGCGAGCTTGGACAACGGGTTGGCGCGGGCCAGGAAAGTAACGGCGGTGCGGACGGGCGCGCCCGCGTTTTCTCCAGGCGCCGTTCCACCGGACTCCGCGGCCGAGATCTCCGCCCGGCTCACCGGAGCACCTCGGTTGCATTATCCGCGGCCGGACCTGCTGCCGGGCCCGGCACCGGCTCGGCGGCGGCGTCCCGGACCGTTCCGCCGCCCACCTGCAGGGTCCGCGCGCCCAGCGCCTGGATGAAGCCGGCGTCGTGGGTCACCGACACCACGCACCGGCCATCGTCCAGCTGGGCACGCAGCAGGGCCACCAGTTCCGCCCAGGTTCGGGCGTCCTGGCCAAACGTCGGCTCATCGAGCAGCAGGATGGACGGCGCCGTGGCGAGCATGGTTGCCACGGACAGCCGGCGCTTCTCCCCGCCGGAGAGCGTGAAGGGGTTGGCATCCAGCAGGGCGTCGAGGTGCAGCCGTTCGGCAAGCTCCCGCACCCGGGCCGCGGACTCCTTTTCCAGCCCGAGCCGGCGCGGGCCGAAGGACAGTTCGTCCAGCACGGTGTTGGTGAGGAACTGGTGCTCCGGTTCCTGGAACACGGTTCCGATCCTGCTCACCAGCTGCGCCGACGTCCACCGGTGCGGTTCGGGCGCAGCGGTGCCGGCCAGCAACGGTTCGGCGGCGATGGTTCCGCCCCGCGGCCGCAGCAAGCCGCCCACGGTCAGGGCGAGGGTGGATTTGCCGGCACCGTTGGGTCCGGTAATGCCGACGGCGGTTCCGGCGTCCAGCGCCAGGTCCGCCCCGGTGACCACGGCAGGTCCGCGGCCCGTCCGGGCGGCAGCCAGCCCGCGGGCCGCCAGCAGCCGGTTCCCGCCGGCAACCGGGGCCCACGCACCGCCGGGAATCTCCGGCCGGGCGCCCGGAAGCCAAACCCCGGCTGCGGCCAGGGTTTTCCGGTGCACCGGATCCCCCAGCACCTGCTCCGGTGATCCGTCGGCCAGGACGCCGCCGCCGGCAGCCAGTACCACCACGCGGTCCACCACGTCCGCCCAGACCTCCACGCGGTGCTCCACCACAATGACGGTGGCGCCGGTGCGGTCCAGCACCCGCACCACGGCGTCGCGGATTTCCGCCACGCCCGCCGGGTCCAGGTTGGCGGTGGGTTCGTCCAGCAGCAGCAGTCCGGGTTCCATCGCCATCACGGAGGCCAGGGCCAGCCGCTGCTTCTGCCCGCCGGAGAGAGCGGAAGTGGAACTCTCCAGCGGCACGTCCAGTCCGACGTCGGCCAGTGCGGCCCGCACCCGGGGCCAGATCTCCCCGGCCGGGACCGCAAGGTTCTCGGCGCCGAAGGCAACTTCATCCCCCACACGGGACAGCACGGTCTGCGCATCGGGATCCTGCAGCACCAGTCCGGTCCGGCCGCGGGCTGCGGGATCCGCCGGATGGACACCGTCCACTGAGATCCTGCCCTGTTCCTCCCCACCGGTATCCGGTCCCAGCACGCCCGCGAGGGAATGCAGGAGTGTGGATTTTCCGGCGCCGGAGGCCCCGAGCAGCAGCACCCGCTCCCCCGGTGCTACCGACAGGTCCAGTCCGGACACAGCCGCACCGGCCCTGCCCCCGTGCCGCCAGCCCCAGCCTTGGGCGGTAACGGCGGCGGGACTGCTGCGCCGCGCGACGGCGGAAGGCAGCACCCGGGGTGCGGCCGCGCCGGGAGCCCGGCGGCGGGCGTTCAAAAACCGCACCGCTATGCCTTGCCTGTCCGTCCGGACGCGAAGGGTGCCAGAGCGCCGGTCCGTGCCAATGCCCGGACCGCCAGCCAGGACAGTCCGCCGGCCAGGACCGCACCGGAGAACGCAGTGAGCAGGACATACAACAGCTTCCACTGAGCTGCCCACTCCACGTTGTACAGAACGTTTTCACTCAGTCCCAGGAACAGGCCCGAACCCAGCCCGGCCAGCAATGCCACGGGCAGGGAGAAGCGGCGGTAGAGGAACAGCAGGAACACCAGCTCGGCACCGAGGCCCTGCAGGAAGCCGGAGAGCAGCACGGATAGGCCGAACTGGGTGCCCAGCACACCGGACACGGCCGAGGCCAGCACTTCGCAGTAGATCGCGGCCCCCGGCTTGCGGATGATTAGCCCGCCCAGCACACCGGCAATAAGCCAGCCGCCGGTATAGAGGCCGGCCAGCGGCGGGAACGCGGCGGTCAGCGCACTGATCCCGGCGTAGCCGAGGGACCAGGCCCAGAAAATGACGCCCACGGCCACGGCCACTACGGACGCAACAACAATGTCCACCACGCGCCATGTGCGTGCCGGCGCTGCGGGCTTGGCTGCGGACGGTGCCGCAGCAGAAGTAAAGCGGTTCATGAATATCCTCCTGATAGCAGGAGGGGAGGGTAGTGGCGCGCCGGCAATGCCGGTGCCGTTCCTGCCGTGCCCCGGCGGGTGCCGTGACGTGGCGGGAATTCCCTGAGCTCTCGACTCCCTTCGCCGGTACTAACCGGATCAGGTTCGAGGGTCTGCGGATGTCCGCACTCTCAGCGCCTTGTCTCCGCTGCCCGAAGGCCGTGCGGAGGGGGCGCTCCCCTGTCGTGTGTTTGCGGTACCACTCTACACACGCGTGCCCGCTCCCCGCAGGGGTACCGAACGGATACCGTAGGGTTAGGAAAAACGCCCGAAGCTAGGAGTACCCATGAACCTGATCCTCAAACTGCTCGGAACCGGAGCCAGTATCCTGTCCGGAATCGTGGCCGCCAAGGTACTGGATTTCGTCTGGACCAAGGCCACGGGCAACGAGCCGCCCAAGGACGCCGAGGGCAGCCTGGAAAACAGCCTCCGCGCTGCCGTGGCTTTCGCCGTGGTGTCCGGCGCCGTCAGCTCGGTCATCCGGGTCCTGACCAACCGCGGCACGCAGCGGGCCATCCAGCGCTACCAGAAGACCCCTGAGGTCGTCTGACCCGGCCTTCCGGCCCAAGCACCGCCTGCGGCGCTCAGCCCTCGGGATTCTTTCCCGGGTGCTGGGCGCCGCTGCTTAACCCGGCCTCGCGTTCGCGGCCGGCCAGCAGTTCGTCGTCGTCCAGTTCCCCGGTGTAGGCCGGTTCCTCCTCGCCGGGATCGTCGTCCACGCGCGGGTCCTCGTTTTCGTCCTCGAGCGCCTCCGCCTCAGCGTCCTGGAGCAATCGCTGGGCGCGCTCGACGACGTCGTCCAGTTCGTCGATCACGAGCAGTTCCGGCCGCAGGTGCTTGGTGCGGTACCCGGCCCGGCCCACCATGTGCGCGGAAACAGGTGCCGTCAGCAGCATAAAGATCCATGCGACGGCCAGGACCGGCAGCAGTTTCCAGCTGCGGAACTCCACGGCCATGGCCAGCAGGAAAAGCAGCAGGCCGAGGACCTGCGGCTTGGACGCAGCGTGCATGCGGCTGAGCAGGTCGGGGAAGCGGATCAGGCCGATGGCCGCCGCCAGGGACATCAGTGCCCCGCCGAACATCAGGACAGCGACAATCGCGTCGTACACGGTTTCGTCCATGGCCCTACCGCCTGTCCGTCACGAAGCGCGCAACCGTTACCGACCCGATGAAACCGACCAGGGAAATGGCGACCAGCAAGGCCAGGTAGTCCAAGTTGCGGTAGACGATCATGTCCACGGCCAGGGCGCCGCCCACAATGGCCAGCAGCACGTCCGAGGCAAGCACCCGGTCCAGGATCGACGGCCCGCGGGCAATCCGGTAAATCGCCCCCGCGCCGGCCACGGCCAGCATGAGGCTCACCACCACCACGGCAACGTTCATCATGCCTTGCCTCCAATCTTCCGCTGACGGGTTTCATCACTCTCGGCGCGCAGGGCAGCCAGTTCCTCTTTGGTGCCCATGGTCCGGATCAGCCACGCCTCGGCCTGCAGGACGTCGGCGCGCACCTTCTCCGCCTGCTCAGCCGTGGACACGTCCAGCGCGTGCAGGTACAGGGTGGAGGTGGAACGGTCGACGTCGACAATCAGCGAGCCGGGAATCAGGGACAGTGCGTGGCCCGTGGCCGTGACCAGCAAGTCCGACCGGCTGCGCAGCTTCACCCCGATCACGCCGTTGCGGATCCGCGGGCCGCGGACAACCGCCAGCCAGAGCACATGGAAACTGGCCTGCACCAGTTTGTAGAAGAACCGGCCGGCAAAGACGAGGCCGTAGAACAGGTTGAACCGGCCGCTGAGCTCCACCGGCGGCAGGTAAAAGATATTCGCCACGATAAACGCGATCACCGTGCCGAAGAGCAGGTTGCCGGCACTGAAATCCTGCCAGAGGGCACCCCACAGGAACACCAGCCAGATCAGCAGCGGCAGTTCCTGCAGCAGCGGGATACGGGACCGGTTGCGCATGCGCGCTTCCTTCGTCATTGGTCAGCCGCTCCTTCCCCGAGTACCGCTTCGATGTACGGAGTACGTTCCAGCAGGTCCCGGGCGGCACCGTCGCTGAGCGAGAACAGCGGCCCGGCGAGCACGGTCAGGCTGACGCCCAGGGCAACCAGGCCCACGGTGGGATACACCATGGTGCGCGGCAGCAGGTCCACCGAGTCCCGGTGGGCGAACCGGCCCGTGGTGTGTTCGCTGACGTCCTGCGACTTGCGCAGGCTGGCACCGTCCGGCCCGACGGCCAGCAGGATCGGATCCGGATGGACGGCGTCTTCCGGGGTCCGCCAGAAGGCGCGGTTCCATACCCGGGCCATCACCAGCAGCGTCAGCAGGCTGGTGGCGGCGCTCGCGGCTACCAGGACGTAGGCCAGCGGGGTGCCCAGCTCGACGCCGGCCTGCATCAGGCCCAGCTTCCCCAGGAACCCGGAGAACGGCGGAATGCCGGCCAGGTTGATTGCCGGGATGAAATACAGCACGGCGAGCAGCGGGGAGAGCTTCGCCAGCCCGCCGAGGCGGTCCATGTTGGCCGTCCCGCCCCGGCGTTCAATCAGGCCCGTGACCAGGAACAGCGAGGTCTGCACGGTGATGTGGTGCACCACGTAGAACACAGCGGAGCCGATGCCGACCACGGATGCGACTGCCAGGCCGAACACCATGTAGCCGATGTGGCTGACCAGGGTGAAGGAGAGCATACGTTTGATGTCCGTCTGGGCCAGGGCACCGAGGATACCCACGAGCATGGTCAGCCCGGCCACCACCATCAGCAGCGTATTTATCCGGTCTCCCGGGAACAGCAGGGTCTCTGTCCGCACCATGGCGTAGACGCCCACCTTCGTCAACAGGCCGGCGAACACGGCCGTCACCGGTGCCGGGGCGGTGGGATAGGAGTCGGGCAGCCAGAAGGACAGCGGGAAGACGGCGGCCTTGATGCCGAACGCCACCAGCAGCATCAGGTGCAGCATCAGCTGCGTCGCCGGATCCAGCTCCCCCAGCTTCAAGGCCAGATCCGCCATGTTCACCGTGCCGGTGGCCGCGTAGATCATGGCAATGGCGATCAGGAACAGCAGCGAGGACACCACGCTGACCACCACGTAGGTGACTCCGGCCCGGATGCGCGGCGTGGTGCCGCCCAGGGTCATCAGCACATAGCTGGCCGTCAGCAGGATCTCGAAACCGACATAGAGGTTGAACAGGTCCCCGGCCAGGAAGGCGTTGGAGACGCCGGCCACCAGGATCAGGTAGGTCGGGTGGAAGATCGAAATAGGGCCGTCTTCATCGCCGTCGGCCATACCCTGGCCGGCGGCGTAAATGAGCACAGCGAGGCTGATGGCCGAGGAGACCACCAGCATCAGGGCGGAGAACTGGTCCACCACCATCGTGATTCCGAACGGCGGCAGCCAGCCGCCGAGGTTAACCGCCACGGCACCGGTGTTCCAGACCGAGAGCAGCAGAATCACTTCCAGTGCCAGCGTCACGGACAGGATGCTGACGCTGACCACCCGCTGGGAACGCTGGTGCCGGATCAGGATGAAGGCCAGGGCGGCGCCGAGGAGCGGCAGCACGACGGCCAGGGGCGCGAGGCTTGCTGTAGTCATCGGTTCACCTCCGGGTCCTTCTCTGCGTTGCCGCGTTGGGACCCGGGAGCCTCTTCAGCTTCTTCGGGCGGGGTGAATTCCGTGGTGTCCTCCGGTACATCGGCGTCGTCTTCCGCGTCGAAGCTGCTCTGGCTGGCGACGCGGCGGTCCTCAATGTCGTCCTGGACCTCGTCCTGGCGGCCCAGCACCCAGGACCGGTAAATGATCCCGAGCATAAAGGCCGTCACGGAGAACGAAATGACAATCGAGGTGAGGATGAACGCCTGCGGCAGCGGGTCATTGTAGGCATCTGCGGCCAGGTCCTTGTTGAACATGGGAGCCAACCCTGCCGGGCCGCCGGTTGCCAGCAGCAGGATGTTCGTTGCATTGGTCAGCATGGCCAGGCCAAGCACCACCCGGGTCAGGCTCCGTTCAAGCAGCAGGTAGATGCCGCAGGCGTACAGGGCACCCATCACCAGCAGAAGGGTTATATTCACGGTCACCGGGCCACCTCTTCCTCTTCGGGCCGGGATCCCGTGCCGGGAACACCGTCGAGCCGCTGGCCAAGGTCAATGATCTGCGGTTCCTCCACTATGTCTTCGTCTTCGTCGTCGTCGCCCTCGCTGCGTTCATCGATTTCCGAACCCAGGCTGCGGAGGACATCAAGCACCAGGCCCACCACCACCAGGTACACGCCTATGTCGAAAATCGTGGAGGTGACGAACTTGACCTCCCCAAACACCGGCCAGGAGAACTTGAGGATGGCGCTCTGCAGGACCTGCCCGCCGAAGAACAGGGGCGTGGCAGCGGACAGGGCCGCCAGGCCCAGGCCTCCGCCCAGCAGGGCTCCGGCGCTCACGGGGCTCGCCTCGGCCAACTCGAACCGTCCGCCGGCGAGGTACCGGATGGTCAGCGCCAGCCCGGCCATGAGCCCGCCGGCGAAGCCGCCGCCGGGGGCGTTGTGGCCTGCTATCAGGAGGTAGACCGAGAAGAGGATGACCGAGTGGAACAGCAGCCGGGTAATCACCTCGAAGATGATGGAGCGGCGTTCCGGGGCCAGTGTCCGGCCGGCCACCAGCCAGGCATCCCGTCCCACGCTGGAGAATTTGCGGGCCAGGGCCAAGGTTGCCTGCCGGCGCCCGGTGGAGGCGAACTGCTCCCGGCCGCGGTCCACGGAACCGGAGGCCACGCCCTCGGCGCGGCGGCGCTTATCGCCGCGTCCGCGGACGAAAATCAGGGACGCCAGACCGGTGGCGGCGATGGCCAGGACGGAAATCTCGCCAAAGGTGTCCCAGGCACGGATATCCACGAGGGTCACATTGACAATATTGGATCCGCCGCCGCCCTCGTACGCCAGCTGCGGGAAATCCAGGGAGATGGGGGTGGCCACCCGCGACGCCATGGCTGACATCGCGAAGACAATCATGGAGGCACCGAACGCAATGCCCAGCAGGGCCCGCAGGAAACGGTGCCGTTTGGGCTCGCGCTTCCACAGCCGGGCCGGCAGGGACCGCAGGGCCAGCACAAAGGCCACCAGCACAATTGTCTCCACCAGCATCTGGGTCAGCGCCAGGTCCGGGGCCCCCTGGAGGGCGAAAATAAGGGCAATGCCGTAGCCGCTCACCGACACCATCAGCACCGCCAGGAAACGCTTGCTGGCGCGCGCTGCGGCTACCGCACCGATGATGACGGCAGCACCAATCACGGCCTGCAGCGGGTTGTCGAACCAGCGGAAGCTCTCGGGCATGGGCGCGGAGCGGAGGATGAGCGCCGAAAGGGGCGTGAGGATCGCCATGATGAGGATGACGAACAGGTAGAAGGTGAGCGAACCGCGCTGCGTGCGGCCCGTGACCCAGACGGCGACGTCGTCCAGCACACCGATGGCGCCGCGGTAGGAGCGCTCAGCGTCAATCGGGGAGGCAACGTCCCGCTGGAAGGACTCCATTTGCCGGCGCAGCAGGAACAGCGCTGTACCGGTGGCCAGGGTCAGCACGGTCAGTCCCAGTGCCGGGGTCAGCCCGTGCCACAGGGCCAGGTGGGTCGGTTTCCCGTCCGCCGGGAAGAGCCCGGCATAGGAGGACACCACCGAATCCAGCGGGGCCGGCCACAGTCCGAAGACCACGGTGGCGGCGGCCAGCACTGCGGGAGCCCCCAGGAAGGACCAGGGCACGGCCTTGAACGGGGTGGCAGCACAGCCGTTCTTGACGGCGAACGCGCCCCACACAAAGCGGGCGCTGTAGGCGAAGGTCAGGATGGAGCCGGCGACAATGCCGGCCAGCAGCAGCCAGGCCGCAAAGCTGCCCTGCTGTTCGCCGTAGTGCACGAAGGTTTCGTAGATGGATTCTTTCGCCACGTAGCCCAGCAGCGGCGGCACACCCGCCATGGACGCGGCACCGATCACGGCGACTACGCCCAGCTTCGGTGCGGCCCGGAAAATTCCGGAGAGCTTGCGGATGTCGCGGGTGCCGGCCTTGTGGTCGATGATCCCGACCACCAGGAACAGCGTGGCCTTGAAGAAGCCGTGGGCCAGCAGCATGCCCATCCCGGCGACGGCTGCTTCCCGGCTGCCCAGGCCAACCACCAGGGTCAGGAAACCGAGCTGGCTCACAGTGCCGTAGGCGAGGATCAGCTTGATGTCGTACTGCCGCAGGGCACGCCAGCCGCCCAGCAGCATGGTGGCCAGGCCCAGCACCAGCACTATGGGGTGCCAGAACGCGGTTTCGGAGAAGCCGGGAGCAAGCCGGGCGGTCAGGTAGATGCCGGCCTTCACCATGGCGGCGGCATGCAGGTAGGCACTGACCGGAGTGGGTGCGGCCATCGCGGCGGGCAGCCAGAAGTGGAAGGGCAGCAGGGCTGACTTGGACACGGCGCCCACCAGCATCAGGGCGACGGCGACGTTGACCAGCATGCCCGAGCCCACCAGTTCCGGTGCCTGCGCCATGATCTCGGAGATCCGGTAGGTATGCGCGGCGGAGCCGAGCATGATCATGCCAACCAGCATGGCCAGGCCGCCGAAGGTGGTGACGATCAGGGCCTGCAGCGCTGCCCGGCGGGCGGAGAGGCGCTGGGCCGCGTACCCGATGAGCAGATAGGACAGGATGGTGGTCAGTTCCCAGAAAATGAACAGCAGGATCAGGTCATCTGCCGTCACGAGGCCAAACATGGCTGCGGCAAAGGCCAGCAGCTGGGCCCCGAAGGATCCCATCTTCGGATCACTGGGGCGGAAGTACCGGGCGCAGTAGAAAAGGACCAGCGCACCTACCCCGAGGATCAGGATGGAGAGCACAGCTGACAGCGTGTCCATCCGGAAGGCCAGTTCCACCTGCAGGTCCGGAATCCAGGGGATGGTCACGGACGGCGGGGCGTTGGGGGCTCCCGAGGCGAGCGTCTGGTTGGCGCCGGTGTACTGCGGGAACGTGGCCATCAGCCAGGCGAACGCAGCCGCGGGGAAGGCGGCAAGCACGTAGAACGCCGACCGGCCAGCCTTCCGGAAAAATATGGGCGCAACCAGTGCCACCGTAAACATAACGGTGAGCACAAAAAGCACTATGATCTCCCGGACTCTCTCGTCGATTGTGCAGCGCTAAAGGCTGTAGTGATCGCTGTAGTTATCAAGGGGGCGGTCAAGGTCGTACATACATTCTACCCATGGCATACACATCCCTTCCTATTCGGGTACGCCGGCGCTACACCCAGCAGCCGCACGGCGGCGTGGAATGCCGGGGAAAATGCCGGTTGCCGTTAGGCTCTGCGCATGAGTGTCAGAACACATAAAGAGCCCGCGGGGGCGGCGCCCGCTTCCAAAGCCGCCCGGTGGAAGCAGGTAGCGGCATGGGCCGCCTGGGACTGGGGCTCGGCGTCCTTCAATGCGGTGATGACCACTTTTGTCTTCACCGTCTACCTGACCTCCAATGCCTTCGGGGACACGGATGACAACTCCGCGGTGCTCGGCGCAGCGCTGGCCGTTGCCGGCGTCGCGGTCGCGCTGCTGGCACCCATTACCGGACAACGGTCCGACGCCGGCGGCCGGCGCCGCACCTGGCTCACCGTCAACACGCTGCTGACCTGCGTGCTGATGGCGGCGTGCTGGCTGGTGCTGCCCTCCCCCGATTACCTGATCCTCGGCGTGGTCCTGATTGCAGTGGCCAACCTCTTCTTCGAATTCGCCGGCGTGAACTACAACGCCATGCTGAGCCAGGTGTCCACTCCCGCCTCAGTAGGCAAAGTCAGCGGGCTCGGCTGGGCCATGGGATACGTGGGCGGCATCGCCGCGTTGGCCCTGGTGCTGGTGGGCTTTGTCCAGCCGGAGGTCGGCTGGTTCGGCGTCACCTCGGAGAACGGCCTGAACCTGCGCTCCGTAGCCCTGTTCTCCGCGGTATGGTTCCTGCTCTTCGCGCTTCCGCTGATGTTCGCGGTTCCGGAGGTTCCGCGGCAGGACGCCGTGGCGCGGATCGGTTTCCTGGCCTCCTACAAGCTCCTGTTCCGGCGCATCAAGGCCCTGTACAAGACCGACCGGCACACTATTTACTTCCTGCTGGCCAGCGCCGTCTTCCGTGACGGACTCGCTGCCGTGTTCACCTTCGGCGGCGTGATCGCTGCGGGAACATTCGGCTGGGAGCTCTCCGAGGTGATCATGTTCGCCATCTTCGGCAACGTAATTGCCGCCGTCGGATCCGTGATCGGCGGTTTCCTCGATGACCGGGCCGGACCCAAGCCGGTAATCATCGGGGCCCTCATCGGGCTGATCCTGGCCGGCACCGCCGTTGTGGTGCTGGGACCGGGGAACCAGGACATGCTGGGGCTGCAGTGGAGCGGGGACACCACGTTCTGGATCTTCGGCCTGCTGCTGTGCCTGTTCGTAGGCCCCGCACAGGCTGCCTCACGTGCGTTCCTGGCACGGCTGGCACCTGTTGGCAAGGAAGGGGAACTCTTCGGGCTCTACGCCACCACCGGACGGGCCGTCAGTTTCCTGGCCCCCACCCTGTTCTCCGCCTGCATCGTGATCTTCGGTGCTCAGCGCTACGGCATCATCGGCATCGTGGCCGTGCTGCTGCTGGGACTGCTGGTCCTGCTTCCGGTCCGCTCCCCCGGCCCCCGCACCCGGTCCGGAGACCGGGCGGGGCAGGCAGGCTAGGAAGCGGCGGCTTCCGCCGCGGCGCCGTCGGTTCCACCGACGTCGGTGCGGTGGAAGTTGAGGTGGCTGCGCGACGCCGTCGGGCCGCGCTGGCCCTGGTAGCGGTTGCCGTACCGGCCGGAGCCGTAGGCGTACTCAGCCGGGGAGCTGAGGCGGAAGAAGCACAGCTGGCCAATCTTGGACCCGGGCCACAGCTTGATCGGCAGGGTGGCCATGTTGGAGAGCTCCAGCGTCACGTGGCCGGAGAAGCCCGGGTCGATGAAGCCGGCGGTCGAGTGCGTGAGCAGCCCCAGCCGGCCCAGGGAGGACTTGCCTTCCAGGCGGGCGGCAATGTCGTCCGGCAGGGTCACCTGTTCATAGGTGGAACCCAACACGAATTCGCCCGGATGCAGGATAAAGGGCTCGTCCGGGTCAACTTCCACCAGCCGGGTCAGCTCAGACTGGTCCAGCGAGGGGTCGATGTGGGCGTACTTGTGGTTGTCGAACAGCCGGAAGAAGCGGTCGATGCGCACATCAACGCTGGAAGGCTGGACCATCGCGGGGTCATACGGGTCCAGGGCAATCCGGTTCTCGGCAATCTCGGCTCGGATATCGCGGTCAGAAATCAGCACTCTTCAAAAATAGCGCATGCCCCTAGCGGCCGATTTCAGTGCGCACCGCGTACAGCTCGGGGAAGAACGTCAGTTCCAACGCCCGGCGCAGGAAGCCGGCACCGCTGGAACCGCCCGTGCCCCGCTTCATGCCGATGGTCCGCTCCACGGTCTTGAGGTGTCGGAAACGCCACAGCTGGAAGTTGTCCTCCAAGTCCACCAGTTCCTCGCAGGCCTCGTAGATGTCCCAGTTCGCTTCGTGGTTCTCATATACGTACTTGAAGATCTCCAGCAGTGATTCGTTGTAGACGTGGGCCTTGCGGACGTCCCGGTCCAGCAGCGCCGGGTCCACGGCGTAGCCCCGGCGGTGCAGGCAGCGGATGAACTCGTCATAGATGCTGGTCTGGGTCAGCAGCCCTGACAGCAGCGCCTGTGCTTCCGGATCTGCCTGGAAGACGGCGATCATGGCCTCGTTTTTGTTGCCCAGCAGGAACTCCACGGCCCGGTACTGGTAGGACTGGAACCCGCTGGAAGCACCCAGGTCGCCGCGGAACTGCGCGTATTCGGACGGGGTCAGGGTGGCCAGCACCGACCACTGCTCGGTCAGCGAGCGCTGGATGTGCTTGATCCGGGCAATTCCCTTCATGGCCGAGCGCAGGTCATCCTCCTGCAGCCGCGTCCGGACGGCCAGCAGTTCGTGCAGGACCAGCTTCAGCCACAGCTCCGAGGTTTGGTGCTGGATGATGAACAGCATCTCGTCATGGTGCTCCGGCCGGCTCACCGGGTGCTGGGCCGAGAGCAGCTGGCCCAGGGCGAGGTAGGACCCGTAGCTCATCTTGTCGCTGAAATCGCGTTCAATGCCGGGCTCGAGGCTGCGGGTGTTCTCATTGCGTTCCATGCCCACCACGGTAACCGGCGGATATGCCAGACTTGGGTTTTTGCCCCCCGATCTTCCCAAGGAGTTTCCATGGAACCGGACAACACCCCAGAAATCCCGGCGATGCCGCTTGCCCATGAGGATGCCCCGGCCCCCGGCGCAGCACTGGAAGAGGCCATCACCGCTGGCCGTGAAGGACGGCTCAGCAACCGTGAAGTAATGTCCGTCATCTGGACCTCCGAGCTGCTCAGCGTGGGACGCCTGGCCAAGGAGGACGACCCGGCCACCTTCCAGGCCGTGGTCCTTAAAGCCCCGGACGCGGAGTACTCGGTGGCAGCAACCTTCACGTCCGCCGACCGGATTCCGCAGCAGCTGCGCGAAGCGGCTCCCGTGGTGGTGAAGGCCAGTGGCGAGGCGACCATCCGCAGCATCGCCCCGGGATACGGCATGTCGGTCAACCCCGGCCATGAGGTGGGACTGGAAATCGGTCCGGACGTTGTTGCGTCCCTGGTCGCAGCGTCCGAACTGGCTGATGAAGATGCAGACGGTTCGGATCGGCAGGCGTCAGCGGAGGGCTAAATCCGGGCCGGACGGACCCGAATTAGGCGGATTGGGTTGCGTTACGGCCATTTGATGGTCATTTTGCGGTACTAGCCCTTGCAGTGTCGGTGGTGGAGCCTACGCTTGGGAACCTCACAACAGATGGAGGGCTGTACCGTGACCAAGCCGAGCGTTACTCATTCGATCTGTTCCATCGTTCCGCCCTATATGCTCAAGCGCCTCGCTGCGGCCGACGACCCTGCCCGGGCGACGGCGGCCGCGGCGGCACGCCGCACCCTCACCGCCGAATCAAATATCGCTGCGGTCCGCTCTATCCCGCACCAGGTACCGGCCCGGGGAGCGGGAACAGCCTTCGCCCCTTCACTGCGCCGCAGCGTTGCAGACGCCCTCGGCTTGGAGGAACTGCCCGGTACCGTGGTGCGCTCCGAGGGACAGCCGCCCACCTCCGATCCGGCGGTGGATGAAACCTATGACGGGCTGGGCGCCACCTACCGTCTCTTCAACGACGCCTTCGGCCACTCCTCCCTTGACGGCGCGGGCCGCTCGCTGGAGGCAACCGTCCACTACGGACACGACTACGACAACGCCTTCTGGGACGGTTCCCGGATGGTGCTCGGCGACGGAGACGGCGAGGTATTCCAGCGCTTCAGCAAATCCCTCACCGTTATCGGGCACGAGCTGACGCACGGACTGATCCAGTACACCGCCCAGCTCACCTACCAGGACCAGGCGGGCGCCCTGAACGAATCCGTGGCAGATGTCTTCGGTGTCCTGGTGGAGCAGAAACTGCTGGGCCAGGAAGCGGCCGAAGCCAGCTGGCTGGTGGGTGCAGGACTGTTTACCGAGCAGGTGGGCGGACAGGCACTGCGGTCCCTCAAGGCTCCGGGCACTGCCTACGACGACGACGTGCTCGGCAAGGACCCGCAGCCGGGGACCATGGACGGCTATGTATCCACCACGGCCGATAACGGCGGAGTGCATGTCAATTCCGGCATCCCCAACCACGCTTTCTACCTGGTTGCTGCGGCACTTGGCGGGTACGCCTGGGAGCGTGCCGGCCAGATCTGGTTCGACACCATTACGGAGCGGAATTTCCCGCCGGACGCCACTTTCGCGGTCTTCGCCGGAGCCACGATTACCGCTGCCGAAAAACGGTACGGGGCCGGAGCCGAAGAAACTTCTGCTGTGCAGGCCGCATGGAAAGAGGTTAACGTCATGGTATGAGACTGGTTGTAGTGCGCAGCGGCGGCTTCGCGGGCATGCAGCGCACCTGGAGCACGCAGGTCACCCCTGAAGAGGCGCAGGAACGCTGGCTGCCCCTCCTGCAGGACCCGCCCGAAGCCGTGGACGGTGAACCGGACCGCTTCATTTATGAAATCTCGGTGGGTCCGGAGGCCGTCACGATTCCCGAGCGCGAGGTCAAGGGCCGGTGGCGTGAACTCGTTGAGCGGGCCCGCAGCGGCGGTCCGGACGACTCCGCTGCTGCGCAGGCTTCAGCGCAGGACACCGGCCCCGCACGCGAGGCGTGAGAGCCCCGCACTGCGAATTCGGCAACCGTGCGGTTCCATGTAGAGTTAGGGACTGCACCGGATTCTTCCGGGCGCTGCGGGCGTAGCTCAATGGTAGAGCGCTAGCTTCCCAAGCTTGATACGCGGGTTCGATTCCCGTCGCCCGCTCCCTTTGGGTCCGTTCCGTTCCCTGCCTGTGAGCCCCCGTCAACCCCGGGGCTCGAAGTCCGCCGCAATCGGCGTAGACTTGTCCGCGATGAACCGGAAAATGTTTAAGTCCAAGATCCACCGCGCTACGGTGACCCATGCCGACCTGCATTACGTGGGTTCGGTGACGGTCGACCTCGACCTGCTCGAAGCAGCGGACATCCTGCCCGGCGAACTGGTCTCGATTGTCGACGTCACCAACGGTGCCCGCCTGGAGACCTACACCATTGCAGGCGAGCGGGGCTCCGGCGTGCTGGGCATCAACGGTGCCGCCGCCCACCTGGTGAACGTGGGCGACACCGTCATCCTGATTACCTACGCCGACATGACCACCGAAGAAGCCCGCAGCTTCGTGCCCACCGTGGTCCACGTGAATTCCGCCAACCGCATCCTGGAGCTGGGCACGGATCCGGCCGAAGCAGTCACCGAGGGCACCGAGCGTCCGCCGCTCGCCCTGGACAACAGCCAGCTCACGGGCGACAACGTGAGCTCCGCCGCCCAAGCGGGATAACAGCTTCGGGTGCTGGGGGTACTCACCGGATTCGCCGTTGTATGGATCATCATCCTTACCGGCTATGCCATCGGCCGGCTCAAGGTACTGGGCGACAACGCCCAGACCGTCCTGAGCCGGCTCGCGTTTTTTGTCGCCTCCCCCGCACTGCTGCTCACCACGCTCAGTGACGCGGACCTGCCCACGGTTTTCTCCCTGCCGCTGCTGGTGGCTGCCGCCAGCGCCCTGGCCACCGGCGGACTGTACGTCCTCGCCACCCGCTGGTGGCTGCGCCGGCCGCTGCCGGAAACCCTGGTGTCAGCCATGTCCTCGTCCCTGGTCAACGCGGCGAACCTCGGACTTCCAATTTGTGTTTATGTCCTTGGCGACGCCGCCTACATTGCCCCGGTGCTGATTTTCCAGCTGGCCTTCTTCACCCCGTTTTTCCTGATGATGCTTGATTCCGCCACCAGCGGGCGGCGCACCTCGGTGGCAGTCTTCGCCGGGCAGGTGATCCGCAACCCGATTGTGGTGGGCTCGCTTATCGGCCTGTTCCTGGCCGCCACCGGCCTTCGGCTGCCGGAAATCATCCACGAGCCGGTGGCCCTGATCGCCGGCGCAGCGGTGCCGGCCATGCTGCTGGCCTTTGGCCTGTCCCTGGTGGGCTCGCGTCCGCTGGATGCCGGCGGTGGGCGGCGTGCCGACGTGATCCTCGCTTCGGGCTTCAAGCTGCTGCTGCAGCCGATGCTGGCCTACCTGCTGGCCCGCTTTGCCCTCGGCATGGAAGGCCACCTGCTCTTCGCCGTCGTCGTTACGGCAGCCCTGCCCACGGCCCAAAACGTCTTTGTGGCCGCCTCGCGGTATGGCGAGGGGGTGCTGGTCGCGAAGGACACCGTCCTGCTTACCACCGTCGCTTCCCTGCCCGTCCTGGTGCTGGCCGCTGCCCTCCTGACCTGAGGTTCTACGCGCTTTGGCACGTTTCTTTGTGGCGTAAATTACTATCTAGGCCTATGGTCAAAGCACTTGCTGCTTAGTGTTTGCTGGGAGTCACTCCTAGAGTTCGTTTGCAAGTCACAGCCACGCGGGCCGTACTGCAGCCCGCGCCTACAACGAGGTGGAGGCACAGTACCGATGCCAAAGGATGCAAGACACTGGGGGCGCACCCGGAAAGGGGCCCGGGCCGCTGTCGGCGTTGCCTTGGCACTCGGCGCGACCCTCCTGACCGGCTGCGGCACCGATGAGGGCGCAGCACCCACTCTGACCTGGTACATCAACCCGGATGCCGGCGGCCAGGCGGAGCTGGCCAAGCAATGCACCGAAGCATCCGGCGGTGCCTACACGATTGAAACGTCCCTCCTGCCCAACGATGCTGCGTCCCAGCGGGAGCAGCTGGCCCGGCGCCTGGCCGCCGGCGACAAGAGCATGGACATCATGAGCCTTGATCCGCCCAACGTGCCCGAGTACGCGGAACCGGGCTACCTTGCCCCGGTGCCCGCCGACGTCGCCGAGCGCACCACCCAGGGCGTTCTTGAAGGCGCCCTCGCGGGCGCAAAGTGGAAGGACGAAGTGGTGGCCGTGCCGTTCTGGGCCAACACGCAGATCCTCTGGTACCGCAAGTCGGTCGCTCAAGCTGCGGGGCTGGACATGAGCAAGCCGGTGACCTGGGACCAGATCATCGAGGCCGCCAAGAGCCAGGACAAGTACATCGGCGTCCAGGGCGCCCGTGCCGAATCAATGACGGTCTGGGTCAACGCACTGGTGGAATCGGCCGGCGGCACCATCGTGGAGAACCCGGACGCCCCGGCCGATGAACTCAAGCTCGGCCTGGACACCGAAGCGGGCAAGCAGGCAGCAGAGGTGGTCTCCACCATCGGCAAGGAGGGCCTCGGCGGGCCCGGGCTGCCCACCCAGACGGAAAACACGTCCATGATCCAGTTCCAGGGTGACCAGGGGTCCTTTATGGTCAACTACCCCTTCGTCTGGCCGGCCACCAACGCGTCGGTGGAAGAAGGGGCCCTGCCGGACACGCTGATCGACGACATTGGCTGGACCCTGTATCCGGCCATGACGGAAGGCGAAGAAACCGCGCCTCCGCTGGGCGGCATCAATCTGGGTGTGGGCTCGAACAGCCAGCACCCTGACCTTGCCTACCAGGCCATTGAATGCATCGTCTCCCCGGAGAACCAGGCCCAGTACTTCGCCACCAACGGCAATCCGCCGTCCAATGAAGACGCCTACAACGACCCCTCGGTTACGGAAACCTTCCCGATGGCTCCCACCATCAGGGATTCCCTGGAGCTGGCTAAGCCACGTCCTCAGACCCCGTACTACAACGAAATCTCCACCGGCATCCAGCAGACCTGGACACCGCCGAGCGACGTAAACCCGGATTCCACACCGGCCACCAGCCAGGAGTTCATCATCGAGGTCCTTAGAGGGGAGAAACTGCTGTGAGCACTTCCGTCGAAGCAGCCCGGGAAGCCCCGGCACCTACCCGTCCCGTCAAGCAGCCCCTCAGCGACAGGGCCAAAGCCGAACGCCGGCTGGGCCTGTGGCTTGCCGGGCCCGCGTTCGTCATCATGCTGGCCGTCACGGCCTACCCCATCCTGCTGGCCCTGTGGGAATCGCTGTTCAAGTACCGCCTGACCGCGCCTGCCGACCGTGAGTTCGTGGGGCTGGGCAATTACGCCACCATCCTTTCGGACGGCCTGTTCTGGCGGGACCTCGGCGTCACCGTCCTGATCACGGTCATCACCGTGGTTGTGGAACTGATCCTCGGCTTTGCCCTGGCCCTGGTCATGAACAGCGCCCTGAAGGCCGTCCGCGGCTGGCTGCGGACCGCCATCCTGGTGCCGTACGGCATCATCACCGTGGTCTCCGCCTTTGCCTGGTTCTACGCCTTCGACATCAACTCGGGCTACATCAACAGCTGGTTCAGCTGGGTGCCGGGCATCGACGCGGACCTGAACTGGTTCGCCGACACCTGGACGGCGCTGTTCGTCATCATGGCATCGGAAATCTGGAAGACCACACCGTTCATTTCACTGCTCCTGCTGGCCGGCCTGGCGCAGGTGCCCGGAGAACTGACCGAAGCGGCCGAAGTGGACGGCGCAACCTGGTGGCAGCGCATGTCCAAGGTCATCATCCCCAACATGAAGGCCGCCATCATGGTGGCGGTCCTGTTCCGGGCACTGGACGCGTTCCGCATTTTCGACAACGTCTACATCATGACCAACGGCGCCTACGGCACCGAGGTGCTCTCGCTGTTGGCCTACCGGACCTCCATCACACGCCTGGAGATCGGCATGGGTTCGGCAGTATCGGTCCTGCTGTTCGTCTGCGTGATCATCATCTGCTTCATCGCCATCAAACTGTTCAAGGTGGACCTTACCGGTGCACGAGGGGGTAACTAGTGAAATCCTCACCAACCAAGCGGCGGTGGATCTGGGGCATCATCTCGGTGCTGGTCATCCTGTACGCGCTCTTCCCCGTCGCCTCCATCTTTGCGACCTCGTTCAAGCTGCCGAGCGACCTGACCTCCGGGACGTTCCTGCCCAACACCTGGTCAACCACCAACTACGAGCAGATCCTGGTCGGCGACGCGCAGGGCCTGTTCCTGAGTGCCCTGCGCAACTCCATCGGCATCTGCCTCATTGCCACGTTCGTCGCCGTCATCCTGGCCACCCTGTGCGCGTACGCCATTGCCAGGCTGGATTTCCCCGGCAAGCGCCTCGTGCTGACCACGGCACTGGGCGTATCCATTTTCCCGGTGATCTCCATCGTGACCCCGCTGTTCAACCTGTGGCGCAACATCGGCCTCTACGACACCTGGCTCGGGCTGATCATTCCCTATCTGTCCCTGACCCTGCCGATCTCCATCTGGACCCTGGCAGCGTTCTTCCGGCAGATCCCGTGGGAACTGGAACAGGCCGCCCAGGTGGACGGTGCCACCACGTGGCAGGCGTTCCGCAAGGCCATCGTGCCGCTTGCGGCGCCCGGCGTCTTTACGACGGCGATCATCGCGTTCTTCATTGCGTGGAACGACTTCGTGTACGGCATTTCGCTGACCTCCACCGAAGCAGCCCGGCCGGTTCCCGCCGCCCTGGCGTTCTTCACCGGCGCTTCCCAGTTCGAGGAGCCCACAGGAGCCATTTCGGCGGCGGCCATCATCGTCACCATTCCCGTAGTTGTCCTGGTGCTTGCGTTCCAGCGCCAAATCGTCTCCGGCCTAACCCAGGGCGCCGTCAAGGGCTAGTCCCTTCGGCACCCGGATGAAAGAAAAGGATCCCAACCATGGCATCTATTACCCTTAACCACCTCGTCAAGAAGTACGGCGACGGTTTCCCGGCCGTCAACGACGTCAGCCTGGATATCGCCGACGGCGAGTTCGTCATCCTTGTGGGCCCGTCCGGCTGCGGCAAGTCCACCCTGCTGCGCATGATCGTGGGCTTGGAAGACATTACCTCCGGCGACCTGCTGATCAACGGCCAGCGCGTCAACGACAAGGCGCCGCGGGACCGCAACCTGGCCATGGTCTTCCAGAACTATGCCCTGTACCCGCACCTGACCGTGTACGAAAACATTGCGTTCCCGCTGCGCCTGAACAAGGGCAAGTACAACGACGAGCAGGTGAAGAAGCTCGTCACCGATGCCGCCGCCACCCTGGAACTGACCGAGCACCTGGACCGCAAGCCGGCCAACCTCTCCGGCGGGCAACGGCAGCGGGTGGCGATGGGACGGGCCATTGTCCGCCAGGCCGATGCCTTCCTGTTCGACGAGCCGCTTTCCAACCTGGACGCGAAACTGCGCGGCCAGATGCGCTCGGAGATCTCCCAGATGCAGCGCCGGCTGGGCGTAACCAGCATCTATGTGACCCACGACCAGACCGAGGCCATGACCCTCGGGGACCGGGTGGCCGTGCTGAAGAAGGGCATCCTGCAGCAGGTGGCATCCCCGCGGGAACTCTACGAACAGCCCATCAACCTCTTTGTGGCCGGGTTCATCGGCTCCCCTTCCATGAACTTCCTGCCCGCCACGCTGGAGAACGGGGTGCTGCGCACCGCCGTCGGCGATATCCGTATTCCGGAAGAGAAGGCAGCCAAGGCAGCAGGCAAGAAGGTTGTCCTGGTCGGTATCCGCCCGGAGTTCTTCGAGGATGCGTCGCTTGTGGAGGGACACAAACTGGAGCACGGTTCCACCTTCACCGCGCCCATCACGCACACTGAGTGGCTGGGCAATGAGCAGTACGGGTACATCCACTTCGATCCCACGCCCGAGGTTCGTGAACTGCTGGACGCCCTGGCGCGGGACATGGACGCCGACGAGCTCCGGCCGCAGGTGGTGGTCACCCTCGACGCCGCCAGTAGGATCCGCGGCGGCCGCGACGCCGAACTGTGGCTGGACACCCGCAAGGTACATCTCTTCGATCCCGAGACGGGCGATAACCTCACCCGGGATGCCGCCGCCGGTGCGGAGCTGACCGAGGAAGCCAACGCCGCCCGTGCCGAGGAGATTGCCGCAGCACGCGAGGACGTTCCCGCCGCGTCCTAACCTCCCGCGGGGGGGGGGGGGGGGGGGGGGGGGGGGGGGGGGGGGGGGGGGGGGGGGGGGGGGGGGGGGGGGGGGGGGGGGGGGGGGGGGGGGGGGGGGGGGGGGGGGG